>DATKDA010000028.1:0-37059 GCA_035512935.1 Pyrinomonadaceae bacterium
TTCGTTAGGCTGAAATTGAGACTCCACGAGGCTAAAGCCTGTGGTATCTCCCAGCCGCGGCGTGATCTTAGCATGCGCCACATTTGCGTGCCACCATGAGTAAAAGTCGAAAAGAGTTGACAACCTGGTGAAGCATGAGCGAATCTAAGGCACACTTGCTGCCCCCCAGCGAGATTGTCTTTAACACTAACTGCCGGGCTGACTAATGAAAAAAAGAGATTTTGTAGTAGCACTTCTTTCTTTGACCCTCAGTGTCTCTGCTGTATCCACCGCTCTCGCACAGGAGCAGGATTCACTCATTAACTCAGCAACGAGGCCACGCACGGTTACGAATGTCGCGAATCGAACCGCGGCGACTCAACAATCGGCTGCTCAACAGGCGAGCGGACAAACCCAGGCAGGGCAGGAAAAGTCTCCCTTAACACCGCAGGCAGCCTCGAGTGATGTAGAACCGACCAGCGGACCAGCAACTGAACCAGAAGCGGAACCGGCAAAAGCAGCGGCCGAGGATAGAGATGCGACGTCCTTATTACGGCATCTCTCGCCGACTGTCGTGCGAGCCCGCACCACAGAAGCTAAGCGCCTATTCAAGACGCGCCCGCAACCCACAGGCATGACGACCCCCTCCATCAATTTCGTGACGTTGGCGGCGCTGGATCGTAGTACTTCAAAGATTCATCTGCTTACCTTGCCAAAACAGATTTTTCTCACGCGTGGCGCCGAGATTCCGGCCATAAGCTCACTCGGTACCGCAGTGACGGTTCGTATTCTTCGCGCAAACGGCGTGAACACTGCTGTTACGATTTTCGACGAGAAGGGCCAATCACTGGCGCCGCTGGTGGTCGAGTACCCCATCGAACGGGGCGGCGCTTATCGTGAAACTGCATATTATGCGTCAGCCCATCCAGCAATCCTATCTCCAGAACTCGTCGTTGCCGGGCAGATGTACGTACGTGGCTCCGTTGATGTCGCTGCCAGTAGACTCCGTGAAAAAGGCATCTATATTTCTCCTGAGATCCTGGACGTCGCTGAACGCCTGGTCATTGTCGAGCATGTGGACCACCTCCGCTTTCGAAACGAAAACCGGCTTGCCCTTTACCAGGAGGTCTTTTCGCTTTTCGCGCTCAATGAACTCGACACTTATCGCTATGCTGTCAGTTCAGCCGGCGCCGGCGGGATGGTGCAGATGATTCCGTGGGCTTACAATTTGATGAGACAGCGGCATCCAAGCGTGGGACTGAATCCTGACTTCGTTGTGGGGATGCGAACTCATAGCAATGCCATGAAGGCCATGCTGCTCTACATGCGCGATACCTGGAACGATCTTGCGGCGAACTCAGAGGTACAGTACGCGCTGAATGCCAAGCTTGCCACACAGACGGAACTGCTCGCTGCCGGATACAATTCAAATGCGGCGCGCCTGCCTGGCTATTTGCGGCGAGGGGGTTCGAATTGGCGCACACTAATACCGCGCGAGACTCAGATGTATCTGCAGATCTATAAGAACTTTGAGTCGCTGATGCCGATCAAGCCGCGCACAGCAGCTGACACCAGGCCTGTGGCGGGTTCTTCTAATAACGCCAACTAGTGCCTCTCGGCAGCCTTGAATTCCTTCGTGTATTTTTCGTGGGTTTTCGTGGATCGTGTTTCTGTGGTGTCGGTAAAGAACGATCCACGAAGTCACACGAATACCTCACATCCAGTTGTCTTCATCCCTAATCTATAAACATCCCACCCCTCCCGGGGTAAGAAACGGCCGTCTTTTCTTTGAGGATCCAAAGAATCCATTCGTGTAATTTAGTGGATTTAGTGGATCATTTCTTAATTACTCGTTAAATTGCAGTCGAGTTCCGATAGTTTCCACCCCAGATTCCTCCCCTTCGGGTAAGGCGGGTGCAGGCGGTCGCGACGTGTCCGCATACTGTAGTTTGTAAAGCTTCCAGTAGAGGCCGCGCTCTACCAGGAGCTCCTGGTGAGTACCCTGCTCACGGATCTCCCCATGATGGAGCACGATAATCTTGTCGGCGCGCTGAATCGTAGACAGTCTGTGCGCAACAACAATCGAGGTGCGCTCAAGCATCACTCGCTCGATTGCCTGCTGGATCAGTTGTTCGGTTTCGGTATCAATGGAACTTGTTGCTTCGTCCAAAATTAGCAACGCCGGGTCGAATGCCAGTGCCCGGGCGAACGAGATCAACTGTTTCTGCCCGACGGAAAGTCCTGCGCCCCTTTCACGCACTTCGGTTCGGTAACCATCCTTCAGACGAGTAATAAATGGGTCCGCATGAACTTCGCGGGCGGCCCAGAGAACTCGCTCTTCCGAGATTTCATCCCGGCCAAGACGAATGTTGCTTTCTATGGTCCCGCTGAACAAAAAAACGTCCTGCAATACCACAGCAAAGTTCCGGCGAAGCGAAGGGAGGTCCCACTCTCGTAGATCAACACCGTCAAGAAGGATGCGGCCACGCTGCACATCGTAGAACCGCATGAGCAAATTGGTAATTGTCGTTTTGCCCGAACCAGTGTGGCCGACCAGCGCAACGGATTGTCCCGGCTCAACAGTAAACGATACGTCCTTGAGGACCCACTCCTCCTTCTTATAGGCAAACCAGACATTCTGAAATTCAATGCGACCCTGAGCGCGTCCGTCCTTTAACGGATTTTCAGGGCTCTTGATCTCGATCGGAAGATCCAGCGTCTTAAAGATGCGGTGAGAGGCGACGATTGCCGCTTGAAATACATTGTACTTGTCCGAGATGTCTCTGATCGGCTGAAACAGAAAACCCGAATACTGAATGAAAGCCACCAGCGCCCCCAAAGAAAGCACGGTATTTTCGGGTGTGTTCTGCGTGACTCGATATCCACCGTACCAGATCACCAGGGCAATGCCGACGGCGCCGATAAAATCGACAAGCGGAAAGAAGACCGCATAGAAAAAGATCGTGTCGATGTTGGCTCGCCGGTGATCGTCGTTGATCTTATGGAACTTGCTCCGCGACTTTGCTTCAGCATTAAAGATCTGGACTGTCTGCGCTCCGGCAAAGTGCTCCTGCAAGAAGGCGTTTATGCGAGCGATGCGCGTCCGCACCATGTCGTAGCCACGCCGGGCGCCTTTGCGGAACCAGGTAGTGGCCGCAAAAAGCATCGGCACGGTCAACAGCGTTACCAGAGTCAGGCTGACATCCATCCACAGCATCATCCCTATGATGGCTACGATCATGACCAGATCGCCGAGCACGTCGGTTACCCCCTGGGTAAACAGCTCATTTAGCGCGTCAACATCGCTCGTGAGGCGAGTCATGATGCGGCCTACAGGATTGCGGTCGTAATAGGCGACTTCCTGTTGCTGCAACTTCTCGTAAAGTTCTCGCCGAATATCAAACATCACGTACTGACCGACAGTGTTCAGCAAAATGGTCTGAAGATAGGAGAAAACCAACCTGAGAAACTGCACGGCTACAAACAGGCCCACGAGCAGCATCAAGCCCTCGGTAATACCAGGCAAGATGTACCAGTCAATGGCGTACTGCGTAAATTTTGGCTGCAAGACACCCAGTAGATTGAGCGTCAACGTCAAAAAGAGCGCGGGAATTAGAAGCCGGAGGTATGGATGGAGGTATCGCAGAAGCCGGCGAACCACCTGAAAGTCATAAGTCTTTCCGATTGCTTCTTCTTCGTGAAATTGTTTGACCGCTGTTGACATGCTCTGTTTCTAAGTAGCCGCCAACTCCTCCTCAAGCAGTTGCCTCTCGTAAAGATCCGCATACTCGCCCCCGCGGGAAAGGAGCTCCGCATGAGCCCCAATCTCGATGATTCGTCCCTCATCCAGAACGCAAATCATATCGGCATCCCTGACAGTCGAGATTCGATGAGAAACAATAATTGTCGTGCGCTCACGTCGTACCTCACGAAGGCGCTCGAGAATCTTCTCTTCGGTATACGTATCAACAGAAGAAAGAGCATCGTCCAGAATCAGGATTCTCGGTTGCCGTAACAGGGCCCGCGCAATCGCGGTCCGCTGCTTTTGGCCTCCGGACAGCGTGATCCCCCGCTCACCAACTAAAGTGCCCATCCCGTCAGGAAAAGATTCGATGTCTTCCCTGAGTCCTCCAACCTCCGCAGCCCACTCAATTTCAGCGGCGTCAGCCTTTTTCACACCGAAGGCAATATTCTCAGCGAGGGTGTCGCTAAATAGGAATGTTTCCTGCGGTACATAGCCAATGCTCGAGCGTAGTTGCTCTAACGGATACTCATGGACCGAAACCCCATCGATGAAAACGGTGTCAGCTGGGGCTTCCAACAAACGCGGCAGGAGATTCACAAGCGTCGATTTGCCGCTACCTGTCCTACCGACGAAGGCAACTGTTTGACCGGCAGGAATTAAAAGGTTGATGTTGCGAAGTTCAGGTTGGTCCAGCGGGTGGTACTTAAACGTGAGATTCCGAAATTCTATCTCGCCGAGAATGGGCGCCCGCTCCTCTACCTCTGGCTCATCGGTTATGGTCGGCCTGATCTTGAGAATCGCGTTGATCCTTTTCAGGCTGGCGGTCCCGCGCTGGTAAAGATTGACGACATACCCGAGAGCAATCAACGGCCACACCAGCCGAGTCAGGTATAGGTTGAACATCGTAAATTCGCCTACCGTGATGTCGCCGCGAACGGCAAGCGGCACTCCAGCCCAGATAATCAGGACGAAGCCGATGCCAATGAGAAACTGCATCAAGGGGCGCATCAACGCGTCAATCCTCACCAGACTCAGATTGCGCTCTGCGTACTGGCGATTGAGCTTTGCGAAGGCGGCAATTTCTGCAGGCTCCTGAGCATAAGCGCGAACGACTCGGACGCCTGTAAAGTTTTCCTGGGCGCGCGCCGCAATCTGAGCGAAGAACTCCTGAATCTTTTCGAAGCGTATATGCACTTGCTGTCCGAAATATTTCACCGTAAGCGACACCAGGGGCATCGTCACAAACAGCAAAAGAGTCAGCCGCCAATTGATCATAAACATCAGCGGCAAGACTAGCAGCACAACAAACACCGTCTGGAGCGAGTACATGATCATCGGGCCGCTAAGTTGCCGGACGGCAGCCAAATCGTTGGTCGCTCGGGCCATGAGGTCGCCGATGCGATGCTCCTGAAAGAATGACTGCGGTTGATCGACTAAGTGGGAATAGAAATCCTGCCGTAGATCGTATTCGATGTGGCGCGACATTCCGATCAGGATGCGGCGTTGAAGAAACAGAAAGACTCCGCTGATTAAACTCGCGCCAAGTACCTTGAGAGCGGAGATGTGTAATGAGGACCAGGAGATCTCAGCCCAGTTCTCATCTACCGCCTGACCAACAAACAGCGGAATAGTGAGATTGAAGACAACACTCGCTAGGATACAGAGAATGCCGATGATGAGGTGTACTTTGTAAGGCCGGAAATATCGCCCAAATTTTCGCAGATCATCCATGAACACGCCCAGGCGACTGAAACGGGTCTTAACCCAAAAGTCGCGAAGGGTAATGATGCGCGATTTTGCGTTAAGACACCAGAAGCGATGCGTTGTCTGAAGTTCAGATTGTCGAAATGGATTGGAGTAGACGAGGAAAGCTACTTAACCGCGTCAGCGACCGATTTAGATTCGATTGCCGGCACTTCTTCGCCAGAGTCGGAAGGAACTTGAGTCAAAGGGGGAGGGGTACTGACCTGATTTCGACCGCTACGCTTGGAGATATAGAGGGCCTGATCGGCTGCCACCACCAGAGTATCGCGAGACGAAGCATGAATGGGGAATGTAGCAAGTCCGAAAGATGCACTCATAAAGCCATAACCCGGCACCTCTGTCTGCCCGATGCTTCGGCGCAAGCGTTCGGCCACCACCATGGCTCCATCCGTATCGGCCTGAGGGAGAATGACGGCGAACTCGTCCCCGCCAAATCGAACTGCAGTATCAACCGCACGCAACTCTGCCCGTAAAGTATCAGCAAGCAAGCATAAGGCGGCGTCGCCGACTTCGTGTCCGGCAACGTCGTTTATTGTTTTAAAGTTGTCCAGATCGAGCATGATGAGTGAGAGAGGTTGCCGCATTCGGGTCGCCAGGTGCAGATCTCGTTCGAGTTGGAGTTCAAAGGACCGGCGGTTGTAACACCCTGTGAGCGGATCGGTAAGAGCCATCTGTTGCATCTGCGCAAACAGATGGGCCTGGTTGGCCGCAACTGTGAGCTGATCGGCGACCGTATGCAGGAGCAACAACTCGTTTTCCGCCCAGATGCGAGCGGGATCGTCCGAGTGGACCACAAGCATTCCTACCCCTTCACCCTTGTGAATCAAAGGCACAACGGCATAGGCAAACAAAGGTTCGATCTGATCGTTGTCTCCATCGACCACAGCGGTGGATATCGAGCCTGCCAGACTCGATCGGATTGCCTCTACTCTGGCTAATAGCTCCCCACGTCCGGCGCCTTCCCGGCTCACATCCGCATTCAAGTAGTGTTTTGTAACCTCTCGACCAACGAGTTCACCTTCAACTCGAACCATACAGCAACTTACGTTGAGTGCGCGCCCAACTTCATTAGCCGCAGTGAGTAGAACGCCTTCCAGGTCCAGCGAATTTCTGATCGCGGTCGCTATGCGGTTAACAGCGATCTCTCGTTCAGCCTGTTGCTGCAACAGACGCGCAAGCTTTGTAGTAACGCCGAGTGTAAGTTGAAGAGATGTAGCCTTCGGCATCGAGGTGCGCACTGCCTTCGCGAAAGCAGTGGCGTGCACGGGGTGTTCAGCAGTCACCCTCGCCATCAGGTATTCGAGCGCCGAATATACGACGTCCGGTTCGAAGGTCCAGATCACCAGATCGCCGCTGTCGTCGTCCTCTTCATCGCCGCGCACGGAAGCGAGCAGGGCCGAGAAACGCGCATCGGCAATCACTGCGAAACGTTCGTATAACTTATCTTCGCCATTTCTTTCCAGGAGAACTGGTTGCGGCGCCTCTTTTCGTTTGCTGATATTCAGTTCGGCGAGAGCATCGCCGGGGTTGACGATCAGGAAGAAACGGCAAGCGGTGCTGACAAGTTCCTTTATGCGGGTAATTTCGCGGGCTGACCGTTCGGGAGCAGCAGGAAAACTCTCGATAACTAACGCACCCAGGTTGTTTTCAAGGACGACGTCCTCGAAATAGCGGTGAAGTTGGGCAATCGTCGACGGCCCGCACCTAAGGGGCGTCAACTGTCGGGGGTGTTGAGCAAGAAGTGAATGATAGAGTGAGTACATGCAGTCAGAACCGCGCGGGGAGTTTACTCAATTCGATTTTATTAGGCGAGCACTTTTTGGAGTGCACATCGGAAGGCCAAAGCCATTTTACATAGATCAACAAGACCTGTCTACGATGATTTTAGCTAGGGTCGCAATGGCCAGATGAAGGACGCTCTATATCTTAATATAAGTGCTAAGTGCTGTGGATACAATGGTTTCACGGTCATCGAAAACCTCGGCACTGACTACAATCAGTCTCCGGCCTGCCCGAACTACGCGAGCTACAGCCCGGGCATTGCCCTTAGACAGGGGTCTGAGGTAGCTAATCGTTAGATCCACTGTGGTTGCACGCTCATCCACGGGCAGCACCGATAGGATGGCAAAAGCCATGGCTGTGTCGATCAGGGAGGCGATGGCGCCCCCGTGGACAACGCCATGGTTTTGCTTCAACTGACGCCGCACTTTGAAGGATAGGGTCGCCTGTCCGGCCTCTACTCCTTCTAATTTGATACCCATTAACTTTGCGAATGGGACCGTTGTCAGGGCATGGTGAATCCGTTTCAGTTGTGCCGGGGTGAGCTTCGCTTCTTTCATGAACGATAGCTCGCTTCAGGGTTGATCGGCTCGACAATGACCGCAGTCCCATATGCCAGTACCTCCGTTACCCCCGTAGAAAGTTCGGTGGTGTCATAACGCGTTCCCACAACTGCGTTCGCTCCAATCTCACTGGCGTGCTGGATCATGATCTCGAAAGCGTCTGCTCGGGTTTGCTCGCAGAGGTTGGTCCAGACGGTGATATTTCCACCCACAATTGTTTGCAGCGATGCCCCGATAGTCGCGAAGATGTTGCGCGAGCGGACAACTATCCCACGCACCACACCGAGGTTCTGCACGACCCGATAGTTAGAAATTTCGAAGGTTGTCGTCACCATCTGATGAGAGACCGAATACCGTGGCGGACTAACGGCGTAGGGAACTTTTCGTTGCAGGTCGGTGTTCATTTCTTCCTCTCTTCGATCGAGACTTGAACAGGCTGGTAGTTATTGTTTTCATCTCTGGTATCCAGAGATAAGTTTCAAGATTGCAGCGCCCTTTGCGGTCAAACCTAATTCCCTCCGACTCTAGCAGACGCTGTTGTTTATCGTGTGGTAGCACCAATCTTAGTGTCGAACACGCGCCATGAGCATTGATTACCCGGTGCCAGGGCGTCTCGTCATCTGCGCCATGCATAGCAAAGCCAACGGTTCTCGCAGTGTAGCCATCACCCAGGACCTCAGCAATCTGCCCGTAAGTCATCACTCTTCCAGCCGGAATCCGGCGAACGATCTCGTAGACGGCTTCACGGTAGTTCGGACTGCTTTTCATAACGATCAATCGTCCTCCCATGTTCGCAATACTGCGCGCGCGGGCGCGCCGTCACCATCGCCCCCGGCTATTTTCAGGGGAAGACAGATAAGCTCGTATTTGCCGGGAGGTACCTCACCGAGATCGAGTCCTTCGAGAATTACAACACCATTTCCGAGTAAGGCGAGGTGCGTCTGAAATCCATCCGAATTGAATTTCTCGACTGAAAGGTAGTCGATGCCCACCAGTCTCACTCCCTGGCTGAGAAGTTCCTCGGCCGCATCCGTAGTAAGATAGACGTAAGCTGATTTGAAAGCCGTACCCTCTTTCCACAACCGGGAATTGCTGGTCTTGAAGAGAATCCTTTTGCCTTCGCCGTTACCGGTTTGAATATTTTCAGTAATAAAGTTTTTATCGATTGCGTCCAGTTCGTCGGGCACTTCAACCACTGTTGCCGGTCCAATTAAGATATCCAGTGGCAAAGAATCCACACGAGCGGCGCCGGCGATAAAGTGGGCTGGAGCGTCAACATGAGTGCCTGTATGGGCGCCGAAGTAGATTAGAGAGACATTCGCCGGATCTCCATTGGCGAGTGAGAGCCATTGTTTAATCTCGATTCCCGGGTCGCCGGGATAAGTAGGTGTTTGTTGAGAAAGCGGGACGCTTACGTCATAAATGCGCATTGATTATTCCTGGAGTTGCTGTCGTGCGCGCCATACTAATTGCCGCCCGAGAACAGTGTCAACGTCATCTTGCCGCCTGACCGATCCTAAGCTAGTGTAATGCCGACTAACAGATAGCAACATATGAATCTGCTCTGGGATCCGGCAGATCACTAATTGGCAAAGCTGTAAATAATCAAGAAGGAGATCATTTCGTGTTGGTGGGGGTTTCGTGGATGGTGTCTTTTGGCCGCCTAAGAAATGATCCACTAACCCACACGAAATAACACGAATGACGAATATCGCGACTGCCTCTAACCAGTCCGAAACGAACCGGCCGCGCGTTGCAGCGTCTACCTATCTAAACTCGGCCCCGCTTGTGTGGAGCTTTCTGCACGGCTCGCGCCGCAACGAGATCGAGCACGTCGAGGCCGTGCCCGCCAGATGCGCCGATCTGCTGGCTGGCGGAGAGGTGGATGTTGCTCTTGTGCCGGTGATTGAATACAAGAGAATTCCAGACCTCATCCTTGTTCCGGATGTTTGTGTAGGCTCCCGGGCGGAAGTTCGCAGTGTCGTGCTGGCAACTAGAGAAAGCGACCTCGGAAGCTTGCGTAAGATAGCTCTCGATGAATCTTCCCGGACATCGGCGGCACTCTTGAAGATTATCTTTCGCGAGTTTGTTGGCAGCGAGCCTGAGTGGCGAACGTCCGTACCTGACATCGAAGCGATGCTCAAGGAGAATGACGCAGCCTTGATTATCGGCGATCCAGGTATGACTTTTCCTCGAGCAAATCTCAACGTATTTGATCTCGCCAGCGTGTGGCGGCAGTACACGGGATTTGGTTTTGTATTCGCGATGTGGATGCTGCGGCAGGACGCGTCCGAAAATGCCAGGAAGATCGATTTCCTGGCTGCTTGCCAGGAAGGTCTGGAACGGAGCGCTGAAATACTGGACTATTACGAACAACGTCTGGGACTAACGCGGGATGAATTGGAGACTTATCTGAAAGACAACATCAGTTTTTTCCTGACCGACGAGATGCAAGCGGGGCTCGATCTTTATTATGAGCTCGCCCACAAACACGGCTTGATTGGGTCACTTTGAAATCCCTTGAACGTTAGCTTAGTATGGCTAAAACTCGGAAGAAATGAACGACACTGTAACCATCCTTGATCGTGCGCTTGCTGGGGAACGACTTACTCCCGAGGATTGCACCGTTCTACTCGAATCCCACGATATCGCGCGAATCGGAGCAGCAGCGGACGAGATCCGAGCGCGCCGGCATCCCGGCAATATCGTTACATACATTATTGATCGCAACATCAACTACACGAACGTTTGTAATGTGGTCTGTACCTTTTGCGCGTTCTATCGCCGGCCAGGCGCCCCCGATACCTACGTCAGGACCATCGAGGAGATTTGCGAGAAGATCGACGAAACCATTGCCCTCGGCGGCACGGGAGTCCTAATGCAGGGCGGTCTGCATCCCGACTTTGGTATTGAATGGTATGAGGACCTGTTGCGCACACTGAGCGGAAAGTATCCCGGCTTTCAACTCCACTGCTTCTCTCCTCCCGAGATCCATAATATTCACCTGATCTCCGGATTAGAATATGAAACGATCATGCTGCGGCTGAAAGAGGCCGGTCTTTACAGTTTGCCAGGTGGCGGCGCCGAGATTCTCGATGATGAAGTCCGCAAAGGGGTGGCGACAAAATGTACAACTGACGAATGGCTGGGAGTGATGAGAGCGGTTCATCGGGTCGGGCTCAGATCGACCGCTACAATGATGTTCGGCATCGGCGACCGTATCGAACATCGCGTCAGACATCTCCAACGCATCCGCGATCTTCAGGATGAGACAGGTGGTTTCACGGCCTTCATTCCCTGGACGTTCCAGCGTGAAAACACCGCTCTGGGGCGCCGGATTAAGGAGGAGCCAACGGGAGTTGACTACCTTAAGATGCTTTCGGTGTCGCGCTTATTTCTGGATAATATCGACCACTTCCAATCATCGTGGCTGACGCAAGGGTTGAAACTGGGGCAGGTAGCGCTGCGCTTCGGTGCGAACGACATGGGTTCAATCATGATTGAAGAGAATGTGGTCTCGGCAGCGGGCGCTCACAATCGGGCAGATGAACGCATGCTGAGATTTCTGATCAGTGAAGCGGGTTTTACGCCGCAGCAACGCGACATTCTCTACCGCTATGTTGATCGTGAGGATGTGCCTGAGATTGCTCTATCTGACTCAATACCCTCGCGCGAACTGCCTGTAACGATTGCGGACTGATTCCTGCCCTTACTGCACCGCGCGGTTATCGAAAACGACATGCATCAGCGTACCAGTGAGATCACCACGCTGCTTTTTGACTGGGACGGCACACTTGTCGACTCGGCCCGCCTGGGGCTCATTGCCTTTCAAAAGTCGTTTGCGACGCTTGGGCTGCCTTTTGATGAAGCTACCTACGAGGCTACCTATTCGCCGAACTGGTATTCAATCTATGAGGCGATGAACCTGCCCGCCGAGAAATGGGACATGGCCGACGAACTCTGGGTCCATCACTACGGCGAGCAGAGCGCCGCCCTGGTGGAAGGCGGGCGGGTGACCATTGACGACCTCAGACGCAAAGGATACCGACTTGGCATCGTGAGCAGTGGCAGCACGGAGAGGGTTTGCCGCGAGATAAGCAACCTGGCCCTTGAAGAGATCTTTGAAGTCGTCGTCTGCAACGAGCAGATGGTTGAAAAGAAACCTCATCCGGAGGGGCTTCACACCGCAATGGATCTCATGAAGTGCTCCCGCGAGCAGGCCTGTTATGTCGGTGATAGTCCCGAGGATATCCAGATGGGAAAGAGCGCCAACGTTTTCACCATCGGCGTCCGCAGTGCGTATCCAACAAGCTGGAAACTCTTGCACGGGGATCCCGATATCTACATCGACACCCTCAACAAACTCTGCCATTACTTCGGAAAAAGATGAACGCCACTGCCAGTCCGCGCGTGAAGATCTGTTGCATAAGCAGTATTGCGGAAGCATGGCTTGCTATCGAACGGGGCGCGTCTGCGCTTGGGTTGGTTTCCGAAATGCCAAGTGGGCCGGGTGTGATTAGCGAAGAGATGATCGCTGAGATCGCGCGAGTATTGCCTCCGGCGATTGGCTCGTTTCTGCTCACCAGTAAACTGGATGCGATGGAGATCATCGATCAGCAGCGAAGGCTACGTGTAAATACTATTCAGATCTGTGACCGTCTTTCGCCTGGCGCACACCTAAAACTTCGAAGAGACCTGCCCGGCGTCTCCCTGGTCCAGGTTGTGCACGTTACCGGAGAAGGGTCGGTCACTGAAGCTGCCGCAGTGGCTCCCTACGTTGACGCTATACTTCTGGATTCCGGCAATCAGTCGTCGGCGATCAAAGAGCTGGGAGGGACGGGTCGAGTACACAACTGGATCCTGAGCACTCGCATCAGGAAAGCGGTGAACGTGCCGGTGTTTCTGGCCGGAGGACTGAATGCCGGTAACCTAGCAGAAGCGATCAAGCAAGTTGGGCCGTTTGGTATTGATGTTTGCAGTGGCGTCCGCACTAACGGCATGCTTGATAAGGATAAACTGATGAGCTTTATCGAAGTAGCCCGCGAATCCTTAAGTCCCTCCAGGTCTCAGGTGTAATCCAAAACTCCGGTGTGCATTGTCAGCTTCCATTCCCCGTTCGTCAGGGAATACACCTTGCAGACACGACCCTTCCAGTGATTTGCGTTCCCTTTGGAATCCATCCACAGGGTATCGATATCGACTACCGCAAAGGCGCCATCTCCCTCTTTTGATATCTCAATTTTCCTAATCTCACGGTGGTTGTGGACCAGGTTATGGGTGGCGAACAACTGCTGCCAGTCGTGCTTCCATCGTTCGTAGTCGTAACGGCCCTGATCAAGGACCCAGTCCATTGGATCGTGCGATTGAGGTGTGCGCGGCCACGGCCAAACCATATCGGGATGAAAGATAGTCATCAGAAGATCGGCATTCTGAGTATCCCAGGCTCGGGTCTCACGATTAACTATCTCTTCGATATCACTGATTCGCTCGGAAGTCATTGCCGATTCTTTTCAAACACGGGAGCACGGGCCATCCATGCCCCCGGCTTATTCGATCAGAACGTGAACTTAACAGCCAATTGCACCTGACGCGGGTCACCCACGCCCGTACGGAGGAAGCCGTCAAAATTGAACAGTCCCGGCGTAACAAGCGGGTTGATATTGTTGGCGTTGTTGAATGTATTAAACATCTCGATGATTGGCGTCAGCGCGAATCGCTCACCGAATCTAAACGGCCTCTGTATTCGCCAGTCAAAAGAGAAGTACTGATTGTCCTTGCGCGCTGTATTGCGATTTGTCGCTGTCCGCACACCCGGAGTGATAGGCTGCGCCGTCCTGCCCTGTATACGGAAGTTACCTTCAAGTCCCCATGGCATTTCGGCAAACATGAAGAAGTTGAACTTGTGACGGATGTCGCGATCTGAGAGCGCGTAGTCTAGCTGGAGATTGTTAATGTCGAAGGATCGATCGGTAAAGGGATCGCGCTCGTTTGAATCGTCGTCGAGATCTTTGGCCAGAACGTAGTTCCATTCAAACTGATAACGGTTGCTGAAGCGCTTTCGCATTCCGACGGTAAAACCGCGATAGAGAGACTTGCCTACTGCGCTGGTTACCATCACCTCACCAAGGGCATCGGCAAAGAAACCATTTCGATTGATGTTAAGGAAGCGCGTCAGATGGACGCCTTTGGAATGGGTGAAATCGAAATACATCGAAATGTTCTGAGCAATCTCCTGTTCGAAGGCGACGTTGGTGGTGTAGATCCGCGGGTTGGCATAATCGCGGCTAAAGACCCGAACTCCGCTAAAACAGGGGAATGGGTTTGCGCCACACGTGCTTGCCGTTGGTGTGACAAGTCCGGGCCACGTCGGAACCACTTCAGCATCCGGAATGCCGAAGCCGAGCAAAAGCCCGATCAGACTCGTGTCACGGAAGATGGTTTGTTGCTGAACACCATTAGTTGTGATCGAACCAACTTGCGAAAGCATATTCTGGCGGCCATTGTAGATCCCGTAGCTTGCTCGCAAGACGGACTTGCCTTGCTGACTGATATCCCAGGCAAAACCCACTCGTGGTTGAAACATTTTCTTGGGGCTCGGCAGTGTTCCGTCAGATGGGAAGCGCGGATCATTTAGCGCAAAACCATATGCGGTTTGCGAAGGTGGAATGACAGGCTCAGGAAAGATCTGGGCTTCCCAACGCAGTCCATAACTCAGTGTAAAGTGGGGTCGTACCTGCCACTTGTCCTGGATAAAGAGACTGTAGTCGTTGTTAGTGATCCTCGAGGCGCCGGCCGCATCAGTAGCCGGCCCGGAAGGCCCCGCACCCTGGAGATAGAGTAAGAGCGGTCCACCCGTTCTTGCCGTGCCGGCTGGACAAGCCGCAAGAACATCCACATAGCTACCATCCGAGCACCCTGCTGTGCGTGGTCCAAATCCCGAGCCGAGCGCCCCGGGCGTCGCGTAACGCAGGAACCCCGTCACACTGTCGAAGATATAACGACCGGTGAAGAATCCACGAAACACCTGGTCATTCATTGTATGCAGCCAGTCACCGCCAAACTTAACAGTGTGTTTGCCGGAAACGAGCGAGAAATTGTCCTTGATATGTGTCCGCCAGAGCAGTTCATCAACGGCAGGTTGCAGGAAGAAGGGATTGCCAAACCGAAAAGTATCGACAAAGCCCATGGCGGTGTCAGCGGGAACGTTGGATTCAACCGCCAAGCGCGGCCGTAACTCACGAGTGTAGGAGAAATGCGCCTCGTTTACTTTTGTAGGTGAGACTGTGCTGATGAAGTTGAAGTTCAGCACATTGATCTTCGATGGACCTTCGATACCGTTGGCCGAGTTGCCATAGGTCGCAACGTCGAAGGTTTGATTCGTATTCTTTGAGTGAACAAAATTGTAGGACATCGCCAGCTTGTTGGCATTGTTGACGCTGAAATCCAGCTTCCCAAGAAACGCAGTATTGCGAATTGGATGGTCTATCGGGAGACCTTCCTCCTGGTTTCTGCTCGCGCGGAAGAAATTGAGAAGAGCCAGCCGCTGACAGTCGGCACTACCATTTATGAGGGCCTCATTGGCCTGAATTGTAGGCGCCCCGATTGGGCAAGGGGTGCCGATTGGTTCGCTCAGGTTAGACCGCGTGAGATTTTCACGAATGCTCTCGATGGCAAAGAAATAGAAGGCCTTATCCTGTTTGATCGGGCCGCCAACAGTTCCACCGAACTGCTCGCGATGAAAGCCCGTAAGTGGCTTGCCATCCGAGGTGTTGGCGGTGAGCTTCTCGAGCCGTTGAAAATGAAAGAGACTCCCATGAACGTCATTGGTGCCGGACTTTGTAATGACATTAATGATGCCACCTGCGGTGCGGCCAAACTCGGCGCTGGCGCCGGTCGCCACTACCTGGAACTCTTTCACCGCTTCGAGAGTGATATCAATTGCGGCACGCTGGCCCCCAAGCTGCTCGCCAAAGAAACCATTGTTATAGTCGCCGCCATCCAGGCTGACATTGTTAAAGACGCCACGTTGACCCGCAAAGGAGATCTCGTCACCATCGGGCCCCTGAACAATGCTAACGCCTGGCGTCAGCGTGAGCAGGTCTTCAAACTTTCTCCCGAGGATTGGCGTTGTGCTGACGGCTGTCTCATTCAGCGTAGTGCTCGATTCGGTCTTGAGGGTATCGATCGTCGGCGTTGCTGTGATCGTGACTCGCTCTTCCACACCTGAGACCTTCATCGCAAGTGGTAGATTGATCGCCTGGCCTACAGTAAGATCTGCTCTCTCGACGACCAGCGTAGCAAAACCATCCTTAACAATCGTGATGGTGTACCTACCCGAGGGCAAAGACAGGGCTACGAACCGTCCTTCGTCGTCAGTAGTCAGATTACGCGTTAGGTTGGTTTGAATGTTTCGAATCTCGACGCTGGCGCCCGGAACCGATGCACCATTCTCATCCACCACAGTCCCTTGAATCGTGCCTGTAGTTATTTGGGTTTGGGCGCGCGCCGCGGCCGTGAAAGTCAGGATGGCAAGCAGACAGATACCTAGCCCTTTGAACCGCGAGGCAGAGGGGCAAAACGAGGCGTTACGCATAGTTTTCTCCTGTCGCTAATGGGATTCAGATTGTGGATCTTATGATCGTATTCAGGATGTGATTACGGGAGTCCCCGTGGTGTGATTACGGTTTACGCCGCGGTGTTTGCAGACGTTTGGCTCCAAACAAATGACTCACCGCACACTGTACAAGGCACAAATCTCTCTGCGAGGGAGGCCCATCTTAGATAAAGTGTTGATCTGGTGTCAATAAATTGATCGCGCTGGCAGTTTGGGAGGTCGTTTTTCCGTCGACGAAATAGCGGCGACAACTCCACGATTCGTTTAGCGTGAATAGTATCCCGGGCGGGTGCGCGCGATCAGCTCGGGTTGCGAGACCTCGACACGGATCTCGTGCCATTTACCGGCCCTTGGTCGTTCGCCGCGGGCTTGATAAGTGACCGTATAAAGTGTTCTAAGATCCGCAGCAACTTCTGCGTAGAGCCTCGCCATCTGGTCAAGTCGATTGATCTCGCTCAAACGCCCACCCGTGCGGTCGGCTAGTGTTTGCAGGCGAGTACGCGCTGCCGAGTAAATTCCAGTAATTACCGGATCGGGCAAAGGCAATCGTTTTGGATCGCCTGATGGTAGTGCAAGGGGATAGATGGTTACCCCCTGGCGGTCCGCGGCACTCAGCACTGCATTCAGCGTGGAACTCGCCGCCGGATCGACGGCGGCAATTGCCTGCTCATCAGTCTCTGCATTTATTACGGCTGTCCGGTCGACATTTCGCAGTTGCGTGTCCAGTCCATCGGTCAATACGACAATTGCCTTACGCCGTTGCCCCTCCTTCTCGAGCGCCTTCAATGAGAAGTCGAGTGCCTCATAAAAGTGTGTGGCACCTGCACCCTCTGCAAGCTCGATTGCATACGCGGTCCTTCGCCGATTGGTCGAAAAGTCGGAGAGTAGCTTGATTCTCGAATTGAATTGAATGACTGCGACTCGATCCTGCGGTCCCAGCGCATCCAGAAATCGCCACGCAGCTTGTTTGAGTTGTTGCCGGAAACTGATCGTCGAACCTGAGGTGTCGAGTAAAAGCACGAGGCTGAACGGCGATTCCGTCGGCTCGAAATGGAGGATCGATTGCTTGACTCCATCCTCAAAGATGGCAAAGTCGCCCTGCCGTAGTGTAGTGATTGGGTTGCCGCGGCGATCAACGACTCCAATATTGAGCTTTACAACAGAAATGTCCGTACGGACAACATCTTCAACATCTTGTGCACGGACGACACTTACCAGGACTCCAGAAGCCGTTAAGAAGAGAAAGAGCCCGAATAACGAAGATGCTTTTAGAAGAATAAGTGCCGGCGATTTCGATAATCTCATCAGGGTTTAGATCTTTTGGAATTGTTGCCAGTATGCCCGCCAGACCGCATTCTTTGCAACCGGCGGTTCAGTGGCGTCGGCTTTGGGACGCCCAAACGCTTCTCTCAGTTGCTTTTTGGTCAGATAAGAGAGCGAGGTCCCTTCGGCATTTCCAAAGATTTTGTTCGTGTGATTTACGACGTTGCTCTTAAAAGGACTCGGCTCTTTGTTTCTAGGCTAGGTGACGCTCAACTCGCGGGTCAGGGTATGGTTGATTTTGGCTGAGAGCTGACCGTATTATTGCAGCGTGGTTGAAACAAGCCTGCGCGGATATCCGTAACAAATCTTTTGCGGTACCCTCAGCGCGCGTTCAGATTACGACTGGCCAAAACCCAGAACATCGAATCAGAAGCTTTACAAGCTCGCTGGCGAAAACTGTTAGAAGCAGTCTGAACAAAGAGGCACATCCTTTGGCGAATCGGATCAAGTCACGACAGGGTCAAAGGTCGTTAGCGCGCAAATCAGCGCGCTTAAAGCGTAAGGTGGAATCTGAGCATCCGGTGACTGAAGACGACCTAAGTAATATTGACCTAGCTGTGGAACGAGACAAGCCTCGTCTTTTGTCCATTCTGTTTTGTGACTTTGCAAGCCTCACAATTGATAAGAAGGTAAACTTATTAGGCGTATTTGATCGTATTTTTGTACACCCTGAAACTAAGAAGACTCCGGTTTTTACTTTGTTCGTTCGGACCGCTGAGACAGTCGACGAGCGCCTCACCGTTAGCCTCTTTCAACCCGACGGAAAACTTGGACTGGGCTTTCACTTTGGCGGTGAGAAGCAAACATATACACCCAACTTACCAGCGCAGATTCAGTTATTAGTTGGCCTGCAATTTACAGCTGAAATGGAGGGCGCTTATTGGTTTGATGTTTCTTACAAGCACGTATCTTTAGGGGGAGCAGGCTTAGTTGTCGAATTTCGGAGGGATCAAAAAGAACATGGCACAGATACTTACGTATGAGTCCGTTTTCAAAGCCGGTGTCGCCGTCGGCGTCGCAGTGATTACCGACTTTCATGAACAATCAAAGCATGAGGACAGAACTACCACAAACACTGTAAGCGTAAGCCGGGAGGCTCACAGGCTCGCTCCCCTCTCCGGCCTATTCGCCGATGACCCTATGTGGCCTGAATACCTACAGGCTATTGAGCAAATCCGCATGGAAGGGGAAGCGGAAGACAATAGTTAGCGAGGATGAGTGAATCTCCTGGACAGCGACACCTTTTCGTTGTACTTCACCCGTGAAAGCCCTCAGCCAATCCTTGAAGCACGAATCCTAGAGACCGACGATAGCCTCATTTGGATAAGTGTGGTAACGGCCGAAGAGTCGTTTCGCGGTGCGTTTAAGCTTATCAAAGACAATCAGAATACCCCGCGCATTACCCTCGGTTACGGCTTTCTATTGAAAACACTTTATGCCCTCAGTCAATACCAAATCCTCCCATTTGACGGCGGAGCGTTTGCTGCATTCCAAACAATACCGATTAATGTCAGGAGAGCAATCGGAACTCGGGACAGCCGTATCGCGGCCAGTGCGCTTTCGCGAGATTTTACGGTGATTACTAGAAACCTTCAGCACTTTCGGCAGGTGCCAGGCTTAAGATGTGAAGACTGGACCATAAGAAAACCCAACAACACAACTTAGAGGCGTCCCAGGCTTGCTAGCTTATTTTCGAAACTCAAAGTTCTTTCCGAATTTCTGAAATACTCCTATAATGCCGGCGCTTTGTTACTCATTGTCGTGTTGGAACTGCGTCTGTAAGCCGCTGGAGCGGAACCTCAAAACCCTGATCCGCAATTCCGCTCCCAGAAACAGTTACCAGTCCTCACGGCACACTTTTTAACCACGGAGACCTCACAATGTATCGTCCTAACTTCTGCTCGGAGTGCGGAACAAAGACTGTCCGCCTCCACTGGCATCTATGGACTAGTCGCAAGTTTTGCGACAAATGTGCCCGACAATTGCGCAAAGAGCGTTTCCTGTACACGCTGGTGGTGTCAGTTGCTCTCCTCAGCATCGGCTTCATTGCCAGTCGCGCCGGCTGCACGGCTCCGCCCCCGCTGATCATTGAACGTGCGGCCAGTGCCCCGGCACTAAATTCGGCGGCCGCCTCGCTTGCCGAGAAGTCTGGTGGTTTTCAACCTCCAAACACAGCGGCGACAACAACCGGTGATGTTTATCTCTGTGGCGCCCGCACCAGGAAAGGCAAGCCGTGCTCGCGGCGCGTCCACACTCCGGTTCGCTGCTGGCAACATAAGGGAAGTAAAGCGATGCTCCCGGAAGAACGGCTGCTCGTGAAGGACGAGCAGTGACAGTCAGTGGACTTTGGGAACCGTCCCGATCAAATCGCAAATGGTTTCCAGGCGGTTCTGCCAATCGCTCAGCGCTGCGACCGCGCGTCGTTGCTCGCGCGCGGCCTCGTCCTTTGTTTGGAGCGCATTCTCGATGGCCCTGACGAAACTCTCGGGTTGAGCGACCGTGGTGGTCAATACTCGATGCCTGTCGTTGAACTCGCATACCGAAGGTATAGCAGTTGATACTACAGGTTTCCCCATCGCGAGATATTCGTTGATTTTGGTTGGTACCACGGTGTCGGTGTAGAGACTGCTGACATACGGCACGATCCCGACATCGAACTGCTCGATCAAACCAGCCAGTTCCTCATGAGGACGATTCCCGATCAGATGTATGTTCGGGATGTGGGAGAGGCTTGAGACGCGCAACTGGGCTGGACCTACGCACACCCAGGACCAATCCGGGCGAATAGTCGCCATACTTGCCAGCAACTCGAGATCGAGATGGCGGTGAAGACCGCCCACGTAACCGATCACCGGCCGAGGTAATTTCGACATCAGGTTGCGAGTGTGGCCATTATCGCGCCGATGAGCCATCGCCCGTGTCTCGGCGCCGAGTTGTGCGGAGTTAGAGAACACTTCGAGATTGACGCCGTAAGGCGCCAGATGAACATTGTTCGCCCATTGTGAACAGTGCGAGGCAAGTGGGGCGCATTGAGCAAGCACCAGATCGCTCAATCCCAGCAACTCTTTTTCACTCTCTTTTATCCTTGAGGGCTGCGTCGAGAGTTCTCCAAAGTCGGCGACGCAGTGATAGATCGTCGCGCTCAATCGGGGTTTCAGTAGCCGAATCAGGTCAACGACAGTGTCGGTGGGCAGGAAGGACCAGATGATGACGTTTCGCATCTTCAAGCGTCCCACCGCATTTACAATCAACGGCAGGAAGAGTCTGCGATTAAGCTCTTGTTGCAGTCGCGAGCCAAACGGAGGAAAGACGACCGGTGAGCAGGTATAGAGATTGGGCGCCACCAGCCGAGTACCCTGCCGCGTAATGGCAGTGGTCCAATTTCGCAGCCGTGCAACTACTCGAGTGGCATCGCTAAGCCGCAATGACCGGACTCCCGTGTTCTCAATATAGAGAACACGATTACCAGCTCGGGCCAGCCGCGACGCTATCTCTTGCGGGCCTTGCCAGAGAAAATTCCATTCAATGCTCGACGCGATAATGAAGTCTCGCCCTTGGATCATCACAGCTAGCACCGACGAGGGTGGTTTCCTCTTGCATCGAGCATTCGCCCGAGCGAATCAACGAGCGTTTCAGGTGGTAGAATCTTCCGGCGTCGTCCACCATTCTGTCTTATCCGTGCTCTGATTCAGATGAACACGCAGATCATACTGGTCATTATCCTGACCTTTGTCATTCATTTGATAAGCACCCTGTCTTATGCCTTGCGAATTGCCGGGATCAGGACCGGACAGATCGCCGTTTCTTTTGCGCTCTTCAATGTTCTGGTGCTGGTTTCAAGGACCTCAAACACCTTTCAAGGCCCACTGCTCGCTAAGCACGTGGAACGCAGTATTCTCGGTGGCGCGCCTTCCGGACTCGAAACAGAATTGAGATGGCTCTTGATGGCAGCAAGTTTCGCAACGATTGTTGGGATGTTTCTTATTCCGACTTTTCAGCGCCTGTTCACGAGTGCTATTTACGCATTCGGAACCTATCGCTCGGTCCCACGTTTGCTTCTGCGTGGCCTTTCCCGCACCGGATTACAACAACTCAGGAATGCGGCCAGTATACCAGCAACAGAAAACCTCACTCGGCTTTCTTTGCGGGGTTCTCCACGCAAGATCCTCGTTTATAACATCGTCGCGACTGCCCTCCTGACTGTTGGGGTGTTTGCTTCTCTGTATGCCGGCTCCCTGAATCCCGAATTACGAGTCACTGCAAACAACCTCTCCCCGGTAATCAATGGTCTGTCAACCCTGTTACTATTTCTCTTCATCGACCCCTATCTGTCTCTGTTGACGGACGACGTGATGCAGGGCCGGGCGACTGAGGCCCAATTTAGAAGATGCGTTGTCTTATTCGCCAGCGGTCGCTTTATTGGAACAGTGCTGGCGCAACTGCTGCTGGTCCCGGCGGCGCGGGTTATAGTTGTTGTGGCCGAATTGCTGTAATGGATCGCCAGTCCTTACCTCTAGTAAGTGTAGTGATGCCGGTGCACAATGCGCGGCCGTTTCTCTCGGCGAGTATTATCAGCATCCTGAGCCAGACCTTGTCTGAGTTCGAGCTAATCGTGCTTGACGATGCTTCTACGGATGGTTCAGGAGAATTCGTGCGCAGGTGGGCCCAGAAAGACTCTCGTATCCGTTACTTTGAAAGTGAAGCGCAACTCGGGCTCTCAGGCAGTTCGAACTCAGTAGTTGAGAAAGCACGGGCCCCGCTCGTAGCGAGAATGGACGCCGACGACATCTCGCACCCCGAGCGCCTCAGCCGGCAGTGGGAGATATTGAACGAGATGCCTGATGTGGTGGCGGTCGGCGCCCTCAGTGACGGAATCGATGCGCAGGGGAAAAGGATCCGCCCGCGAGATCGTTGGCGGATTGTAAGGCACTCATCACATCCGCCCTTTCCGCATGGTTCAGTTATGTTCCGCCGAACTGTGTTCGCGGAAATTGGGGGCTATCGTGAGGATGCTATCGACAGCGAGGATCAGGATCTGTTCCTCCGGTTAGCCACGCGCGGCAAGGTTGTTGTCCTTCCCGATCTTCTCTACCATTATCGTTATCACCTGAACAGTGCAAGTCTTGTTCACTCGGCAGGAATTGTTTGTGACGATTTAATGGCCCGTTACAGTAGGGCCGCGATGCGCCTGTGGGCGGGCCATCACCCGGTGCGTTCATCCATCCTGGCGGGCGATTCCTTCGATTGGAACCTGCGAACCCTGGCGGTGCTGGCCTGGGCCAGTTGGGGAGACTTTTCTCCAGTAAGCCTACGGTTTGTTTTGCGTTCCCTCATCCGTGGGCGCGATCTGTTGGCGGGGCTGCGTATCAAAGACGGGAGACCTTACGAATGGCGCTTAGAGCAATAGTCGCAGGGATTGGATCGCGTGGTCGCGATTGGGTGCGCGAAATTCGAGCGAGCGAAAGCTATCAACTAGTCGGTTGTGTAGATACTGAGCCACAGGCGTTGCAAGAAGCGTTTCAGCATAAGACTGATTTCCAGCCACCATGCTTTACCAGTCTTGACGCTGCACTTCAGGAGAGCGGTTGCGACGTAGTCATCGTCGCAACACCGGCAGATTGTCATTTCGAAACCTGTCGCCTGGCCCTGTCTAAAGGTAAAGCTGTGCTGGTCGAAAAGCCTTTTACTTTGCAGCTCAGTGAAGCAGTTGGACTGGTGACGCTGGCCCGCCAGCAAGGCGTGCCCCTGCTGGTGGCCCAGAACTATCGGTACCTGCGGTCCTTTCGGACCGCCCGGCTCCTGATTCGTGAGGGAAGGCTCGGGCGCGTGGGCCTTGTTATTTTTCAGTACTACCGCGTTCCGCACCAGATGGCGCAATCACTGTCCCGGCTTACTCACAGTGTGCTTTGGGGAGTCGGCGTTCATCACCTCGATAGTTTGCGTTACGTTCTTGGCTCAAAAGTAACCAATGTGCTCGCGGAGAGTTTCACGCTTCCCTGGGGAGAGTTGCCGCGCGGCGCCTCATTGCAGGTGATGTTATCGCTGGATGACGGGGCGCGTGCTGTCTACTCGGCCACTTATGAATCAAGCGGTCATGAGTTCTTCGAGCGGGGTCAGGAGTTTTATGCGCGTTTCGTGGGAGAGCGCGCGACGCTGCACATCTTCCAGCGGTGGCTTCTGCTCTGTGAAAAGGGAAGGCTGCCGAGACTGATCAGGCGAGGCGCGCGTAAAATCACGGAAGAGCAGGTTCTCCTTGGGCAACTCGAGCGAGCTGTTAAAGGCATTGAGGTACCCGATTCAAGCGGGGAGGACAATCTCGAAACCGTGGCTATAGTCGAGGCTTGCGTGAACTCAGCAAATGAGAAGAGATGGGTAAACCCTCAGGAGTTGCTGAATGGAAAGTAATGGACCACGGGTGCTGGCAATTGGAATTGACGCCGCCGAGCCAACACTGGTTAGGAAACTGATCGAACAGGGTGAGATGCCGGCGCTGAAGAGGCTTCTCGACGAGGGTCAATGGTTGCAGGTCGAGGCTCCCGCGGCAATCGGGAGTGGCGCGGTCTGGCCAACCTTCGTTACCGGTACGTTACCCGCTACGCACGGAATCTATGGCGAGTGGTGTTGGCAACCGGATACCATGGGGTTGAATCGCTACAATGGGCGCCAACTCACACCCTTCTGGAAGCAGTTGGCCCAGGACGGAGTGACGGTGGGAGTGCTTGACGTTCCGTTTACAACGCTTGTCGGGCTTACCGAAGGGTTCGAGATTTCCGAGTGGTGGGCCCATGACTCACTGGAAGGCCGGACGCAGGTTGGCCCCGAAAGGATTAACGAAATCATACGCAGTGTCGCCCCACATCCCCTTTCAACGAACCGCGTTGACACTGCCGCCCCGGACGATCTTCCCGAACTGCGGAAGCTCGGGTCTGCATGTTTGGAAGGGGTTCGAAAGCGAGGTCAACTGGCAAAACGCTTAATCGATGAGACGGGGACCAGGCTAACACTCATAGTCTTTCCGGAAATACACCACTCGGCGCACCACTTCTGGCACCTCATTGCCCCTGATGATGCAATCTATTGCGAAAACGGTTTTCAGAGAGCGTCTCGAATCGAGCCTTCACTGATCGATATTTATCGGGAGGTAGATCACCAGATTGGCCGGCTTGTTCAGGGGATGAATAGCCGGGACACGGTGCTTGTCTTTTCGTTGCACGGGATGCGGCCCGCGCTGGGCCTGCCGTCCTTCCTCGGTCCATTGTTGCGTGAATTGGGGTTTGCGGGTTTAACAGAATTCGGCAATCAATCATGGAGGCAGCGTGCGTTAGCGTTGATGGCCGGCATCAAACGCCGGACCCCGACTCGAGCAAAAAACTTCTACTATCGAATGTTGCCCCAGAAAATCACGCACCAGTTGGCCCAGCCGACGATGCTGCCAAATTACGATTGGGAACACACGCGCGCCTTTGCGCTACCTACAGATCAACACGGATGGATTCGGCTGAATCTTGTCGGGCGTGAGGTTCGCGGCTGCGTAACCGCGGATGAATATCCTGAGCTTTGTCGCCAATTGGAGGAGATGTTACGTACTTTAAGAACGAACGAAGGCAAGCGGCTCGTCCGGGATGTAATCAGGACTGCGCCTGATATTGAAGCAGCGCTCTCCAATCGCCTTCCTGATCTGGTTGTACACTGGGACGCCGAGGTGTTCTCGACCCCACTAAAGGTGGGTGGTATCGCGCTCGAATCGCATCTCGTTGGAAAAAAATTTACCGGGCAGCATGCGCCTTATGGGTTTTGTGTGTGGAAGGGACACGGAGCGCCCCGAGAAGGGACCGGCATGCAAGCTTCGGAATTCCATCGGTTCATTGAACAAGCCTTGCGAGAAGGCTAGCGATAGAACAACGCCAAAACGCTGCAGCACTCCAAAAGACTTTATTTGATCGTCTTAATCGGACCCGGAGGCTTGGCCGGCAAACGAACCGGTTGCTTGAGACGCGACATGACCTCATTAATGGCCCGCTCGAGCTGTGGATCCTTACCTTGCACAACCGGCCGCGGATCGTTCTCGACTTCGATGTCCGGATCCACCCCATAACCTTCAATTATCCACTCGCCTTTTGAGCTGGCTAATCCCGATTCGGGAACGAACACATTCCCGCCATCGATCAGTGACCCGCGATTGGTGATGCCAACCACGCCACCCCAGGAACGCTTGCCAATCAATGGTCCCAGCCCTGCCTCTTTAAACATGGCCGGAAAGATGTCGCCGTCGGAAGCCGAGTTTTCGTCCAAGAGGGCCACCATTGGACCAATGAACACCTGGTCCGGATAGGTATTTGCCTCATCAACCGTGCGGGAATAGTTAAGTGCCAGCAGTTCTCGTCGCAGCCGCTCGATCAGCATCCGCGAGACATTGCCACCACCATTTGCCCGGACGTCAACCACCAGGCCTTCCTTGCGAATTTGCGGGTAGTACCACTTGATGAACTCCCGAATACCGTTCGCGCCCATGTCGGGAATATGAATGTATCCCACGCGGCCGCCGGTGGCTTCAGAGACGCGACGCCGGTTCGCGTTTATCCAGTCGAGATAGATCAGATTGCCTTCATCCGTGATGGGCCGGTACGAGACGGTCCGCGCGCCTTCCATTGAGGGCGTCTTGTTTACGGTAAGTTGTACGGTGTGCTCCGCTTTGTTACGCAGCAGACGATAGGGATCGTCATTAGCTTTCAATTCCTCACCATCGATTGCCAGAACGTATTCGCCGGCGCTGACGTTCACACCCACTTCGGTCAGCGGAGAGCGATAAATATCCTCTTCATTCTGGCCGTCGTAGATTTTTGCGATGCGATAACGGCCCGATTGAAGATCGAGTTCAAATCGCGCGCCGGGAAGCCCTGATCGTGGCCGCTGCGGAATCAGGAAATCACCGCCTTCAATGTAGGCGTGCTGAACCGTCAGCTCCGAAATCATTTCGCTGATCACGTAGTTCAGGTCCGATCGGTGAGCAACATGTTTCAATTGTGGTTTGTACTGTTCGCGCAGGGCCGCCCAATCATAACCATGCATATTCGAGACATAGAACCAGTCACGGTAGCGGCGCCATACCTCGTTGAAGATCTGGTTCCACTCCTCGACGGGAACGCGATTCACCATTAGACCTGAGGTCGGTACAGCCTTCCGCGTGCGTTCACCTTGAGGCGTTGCGTCATAAAGATTGTACGCAGCCCCCTGGGCCACCAGCACTTTTGATCCATCGTCCGATAGAACATAGCCACGCACATTGTCGGCGAGCATGGTCTCTTTACGGTCTTTGATCGAGTAAATCCGCAGTTGCGCCGGTCGGTCGCCCTGCCGTCCGTAATAGAATGCTGGTCCAACACCGTAAAGCAGGTGACCGGCCTTGGCTGATAGGCCGCCATAGTTCTCCGGCGGCGCCGGCACCCGAGCGGCTCGCGTGATGATGCCGTCAAAGTCGATGACCATGGTTGCGGGAGGCTTTTGCGGTTCCGGTTTGGTTTCCGGGGCCGGTTTCTCTTTCGCTTGTTCCCCGGGCTTAGGTTCGGGTGTTGGGCTTTCAGCCGGTTTTGGTTTCTCCGCTTCGGGCTTGGCGATGGTTACCTCATCGCTTTCGGGCGGGAATGGATGATTAGCATCCTTCCTGAGAGCGAGGGCATAGATATATGAACTGCGATTGCCGGCAAAGTTGAATTCGATTTGAGAGATCTGGGGCGCGAACTCCCGGGTAGAAATAAAGTAAAGATAGTTGCCCTGGGGATCCCATGCAGGATTAAAGGCATTGAACATCTCATCGGTAACGCGGCGCACCTGATTGTCAGCGGCGCTCCAAACATACACGGACGAAAAACCTGTTGCGCCGGCAGCCATGCTGAAAGCGAGGAAGTTGTTTCGGGGCGACCAGGTGTAATCTCGTATCTGCCCTCGCGGCGTGTCGGCAATCTCCACCACTCTGCGATCGGCAAGAGTGATCACGTAAAGCTTGCCGTCCTTATCACTAAAGGCAATCCGCTTTCCGTCAGGCGCCCAGTCGGGGGCATAACGCATGGCCTTGCCGCCGCGGGTAATCTGTTCTGCTGGTTTCGCGCCATCCTGAGGCACGATGTACAGCTCTTCTTCACCACTGAGATCCGAGATGAATGCAATCTGGGAGCCGTCGGGCGACCAGCGTGGCCACTTGTCATGTGCTCCGGAAGTGTTGGTAAGGTTACGTGTCGGGCCCTTTTCGATGGGCGCCGTAAAGATGTCGCCCCGGGCAGCGAACAGAGCTCGTTCGCCTTTCGGGCTCAGATTGAACGAGGAGATATTGTTTGCCGCTGAGACCCGGCTGGGACGCCGCGCCAGACCATCATCCGGTACGCTGATCGACAGCGCTATGGTCTTCCGGTTGCGGATATCATAGACCTGTAACTCGCCATTCAATTCATAGACGATCCGATTTGCATTGTCCGAGCTGGGCCAACGCACATCCCAGAGCTTACCCGTGGTGACCTGCGAAGTTTTGGCGCTCGGCACATGGTAAGCGTAAAGATTGAAACGCCCGTCGCGATCGGAGTTGTAATAGATTGTATCGCCAATCCACATGGGATCACGGGAGGCGCGCGGCCCTTCGCTGATCAAAGTCGTGCCGGAGTTCTGTAGATCGAAGATGTAAAGCGTGTTTGCCTGACCGCCTCCATAACGCTTCTCCGCTCTGAAATCACGAGACTGCGGTGAGTAGACCATCCTGGCGCCGTCCCCCGAGTATTCACCCGACCCGGCTGTTGGCATTGGCAATGATTGCGCGGGCCCGCCATCCATTGAAACAGCGTATAGCCGGGCGATCGGGAGTGCCCAGGAATCGCGCTGCGATCGAAAGATCACATTCTTACCATCCGGACTCCACCCATGCACCTGATTGTCCCAGCCCCAGCGGGGAGTCAACGGTCCACGGGCTGGATAGAACGTTAGCTGCCGCGGTTCACCACCCGAGGCCGGAATGACATAGACCTGCTCATCGCCATCGTATTGCCCCGTGAAGGCGATCCACCTGCCATCGGGTGAGAACTTTGGAAACACTTCGACTCCCGGATGTGCTGTCAGTCGAGTAGCCGAACCGCCCGTGGCAGGCGCTATCCACAGATCACCGCCGTATGTGAACACGACGCGGTCGGCGTGGATATCGGGAAAGCGAAGTAATTTGGTTTGGGAGTAAGCAGGAATTGCGAAGAAGAGCACTGCGCCAACCAGAACCAGAAGGCGCAGGAAGATAAAGGCATCCTTTTTATACAACGGGCAAAACACCTCCATTCAAATACAAGTCAACTACCTTCGATTTTTGAAGGCGTCGTAAAGATCCGTATGACGACTGGTAAGGGGAATATCCCGGCCGTCGATGAATACGCGGCGGACCTGACTGCGAACTTCCAGGAGGTCGCCATCAGTGATCACGAGATTTGCCATCTTTCCAACCTCGATCGAGCCGAGCCGATCGCCGACATTCATGATCTGGGCAGGATACAGCGTCACGGCTTTGAGGGCTTCCGCGGGTGGTAAACCATGAGCAGCCGCCATGCCGGCATACTGGGGCAGGTTGCGTACATTGGCTCCGCGGTTGTCACTTGAAATACAGAAACGCACTCCGCCCTCATAAAGTTTCGCCGCGGTTGCGTAAAGGATGTCGTAAGGATCGTCCTCCCGCATCGGCAGGCTGAAGATTCCGGTGAGAATCACCGGCACATCTTTCTCTTTGAGCAGACTGACGACTTTGGCCGCGTCATTGCCACCGAGAATTATTGGTTTGAGCTTCAAATCCTCAGCGAAGCGCAGCGCAGAACGAATCTCAGCCTCGCGTTCAGCTCGCAGGATCACCGGCCGTTCGCCGCGCGCATAGGGTACCAACGACTCAAGCACAAGATTTCGATCCGGGCGTGGCAGTTTTGGATCCTTTTCGTAAGCCTCGTGGGCCCGGCCGTACACCTCCGCGTCGCGGAACATCTCCTTTATCCGATCGACCTGGGTCTGAATTCTGGAGAGTACTTCCGGCAGATTTGCAATCTGTTGTGGTGGCGGACCAAAGCCACCGCCGCCGGCAATCCGAGGTAGATTTATTACCAGTGCTGCGTGTGGTACCACAGCCATCTCCTGTGGCGTAGTGCCGACCAGGTTGATGATCGTAGCCTGACCCGAGATCAGACCACCTAGAGGCAACGTAACTGTGCTGGTGACACCGTCAACTCTGGTGATGGCTATATGTGCACTATGTGGGTGAACAGCCGTAATTGCTTTCGCGTTGGGATTGAGATCGCCCACCTCCGATAGATCGACAGTGCCGGGGGCGCCCTGGCCAACTTCGACCAGGCCCAACGAGGTCGAGGCGTCGATCATTCCCGGATAGACGCTTAAACCTTTTGCGTCGATCTGTTGAGCGCCCGCCGGGATATTCACTGTCTGGCCAACCGCCACGATCTTCCCTTCACGAATCACAATAGTGCCGTTTTCAATGACTGGACCACTCACGGTTACGATGCGGGCATTGCGGATCGCATAGGTTCCCTGGGGCGGCAGCACTCCTTGCTGCGTAGTGGGATAGCCGATCTGCTGCGCGCCGGCAGGCACGATCAGAAACAGCAACAGGACCAGCGCCAACGAAGGCAAGCGTTTAGGTGTATCCAGTGTATTCATATTCGGGTTACTCCTGTCTCTCATGGCTGCTCGATCTCCTCCTGCCAGTGTCAGTCTCAATGGCCGGGTCTCCTACGCCTTTGCGGCGCCTGAGGCGCGGCGCCTGCGCCAGGAGGACGATTGGGTTCCGCCTGTTCGAGTTGGGCCCGCTCTTTCTGCAACTGCTCGCGACGGGCCAGATCCTGCTGCCGGTCGAAAAAGATCTCACCATCAACGAAGGTGGTATCAACTCTTGAATAGACACTTAGTGGATGACCGTTCCAGATCGCCAGATCGGCGTCTTTGCCAACTTCGATCGAACCAACGCGATTCTGAATACCGAGCTGCCAGGCCGGGTTCCAGGTGATCATCTTAAGAGCTTCTTCTTCGGAGACATTCCCGTAACGGATCGCCTTCGCCGCTTCAGTGTTAAGTCTGCGGGCCCGCTCATCCGAGTCCGAATTAATTGAAACGTTGACTCCCGAGCGCGTCATGATCGCGGCATTGTAAGGAATGGAATCGTAGGCTTCGATCTTGTACCCCCAGTTATCCACAAAGATCGAAGCTCCTGCGCCGTGTTGGGCAATCTCCTTTGAGACCTTGTAGCCTTCGAGCGCGTGCTGGAATGTCTTGATCTTGAAACCAAATTCGTTTGCCACATTGATAAGCATCAGGATCTCATCGGAGCGATAACAATGCGCGTGAACCAGCCGCTTGCCTTCGAGAATCTCGACCAGAGGTTCGAGTTGAATATCGCGTCGCGCCGGGATCAGATTTTTTTCTCCACGGCCCACGGCCTTCCGGTACTCGTCCCAGCCCAGCTTGTAATCACGAGCCCGGGCAAACGCGTCTCGGATAACCTCTTCAACCCCCATGCGGGTGTTTGGGTAACGGCGCTGCACGCCCGGCAGGGCAGGTGAATTCGAGCGTTTGACGTTCTCTCCAAGAGCGAACTTGATTCCCGGAGGCGCGCCGGGAAAGATGAATTCCTCGATTGGCCTCCCATGCCTGATCTTGACCACCGTATTTAGCCCACCGATCGGATTCGCAGAACCGTGCAGCAGATTGAGAGTCGTGGTACCACCGGCAAGCGCTCGATATAGATCGGGATCCGTAGGATTGAGTGCGTCCTGCACCCTGACCATCGAGGTTACAGCCAGGCTGCCTTCATTGATGGCGTCAAGCATCGAATGCGAATGGCAATCGATGATGCCCGGCAAAACATACTTGCCGGTGGCATCGATCACGTGTGCATTAGCGCCCGCCTTAAGGTTTCTGCCGACGCCGGCAATCTTCCCGTTGCGAATAAGAACATCGGAATTTGGCAGCGTGCCGCGTGTAACCGTCAGGACCGTGGCATTACGAATGAGGATCTCACCCGTTTGAGGCGAGCGGCTGGATTGCCCCAAAACAACTGGTCCCAGCGCCGTGCACAAGACTGCAAGCAAAAGAAATCTGACAAAGAATCTTGGTGTCATCTCTGAACTCCGATGGAAGGGTTCCTTCACTTCAAATAAGAACTATGGTTGTCGCCGGCCAGTAAAAGTCGCCGTGCCCAGCGGAGATTCGATTGTCCCGCTGATTTCATTTCCGGTGGTCTGCCCTTGAATCACGAGATCCATCACTTGACCTTGGATAGTGGCGCTGCTATTGGCGCGAAAGCCGCTGCCCGTTGCCGTGCCGCCGCTGAACTGAGCTGTTGCCAGATCAGTCTGAAGCACTCCCGAAACGGTTCCTCCTTGTTGATTCAACGTAAGCGTCCCGGGAATATCCTGGTCCCCTAAATTGATGCTGACGCTCCAGTTGCCTGAAAGGGCGCCGGCAGTTCGGTCAACCGGCGCGGGCGCCTCGGCGCGCGTCCCGGTAAAGGTTCCAGGCGAACGCCCCACGATGTTGATGCTGCCTTGCATTTGACCCTCTGAAATACGACCCGCGAAAGTCGCCTCATGCGACTGGCCCTCGAGTGTCACCGGGGCTGTAAAGCGGAAGCTTCCCTGCGGCGTAATTGTCCCATTCGCAATGTCGCTGGAGCCCAGGGGGCCCTGAAGCGAGCCGCGAAGACGTTCGCCTTCCTCTGATAGCATCAGTGTGATCGCCAGGTCCCCGGCGCCGAGATTCGCATTCAACCTCCAGGTTCCCCCCGCTATGCCTGTGGGAGCTGCGGCGGGCGCCGGACGAAGAGGCGCCGGCAGACCATCGATGAAGACGTGGGCCACGCGCGCATTGCGGTCAAGCAGATCCCCACGCGTCACAGTAAGGTTACCTATCTTACCCGTTTCGACTGTTCCCAACTGGGCCGCAACGCCCAGGATTTCGGCCGGCCAGATCGTCATGGCTCGCAAGGCATCTTCACGTGATAGACCATTCTCGACGGCGCGGGCGGCATTGACACGAAAATCATTGAGATTTGTCATGGCGCCTGATTGAAACGCAAAGCTGACTTTCGCAGCCACTAACTTTGCCGCAGTCTGAGGGGCTTCGACTCGCTCGCGAAGAATCCGCATCGGTTCGGGATCCGCTTCCGGCAAAGCCGCCGACGTACGACGCGGAAAGTTTAGCGACAACAAGACAGGGACCTTTTGCTCTCGAAGCAAGTCGGCGACCTTCCACGCTTCGAGCCCCCCGGCAATGATTGGCCTGATTTTAAACTCCTGGGCCAGACTAAGGGCGCGCCGGATCTCACGTTCCCGGTCGACATACATAACCACCGGCATGCGTCCGTCCAGTACGGGTATCAGGGCTGCGAGTGAGCGGTCCTGTTCAGGCCTTCGGGTACCGCGCGGGTTGCGTTCATAAACGACTAGTGCGTCGCGATACCGCTGGGCATCCAACAGCATCTGGCGCAGCGCTGCAAAAACTCCCAACAGAGAACCGGGATAAACCCCGCGCAGGGGAGTAAAACCAACATGCATCGCCACTGGAGATTTCACGATCATCTGCTGTGAAGAATCTCCGGCAAGGTTGATCAAGGCGGATTGTCCAGCCCAGATGCCCTGGCGTGGCGCCGTCAGCACTGTAGTTATTCCCGCGCTGCGCGCCGCTTCGATGGGATCGCCGCCTGGTCGAATGAGATCCTCGGCGAGCAGTTCGGGTTGAAGTCCCGGGGGTTGACTGGAATTTGGGGCGCTGAAACCTGACACCGGTTGGCGGGCCTGCGCAAAGGACGGAACCGCCGGCGAAGGCTGAGGCACTGGCGTCGGCTGAGGTATGGCGAGACTCGAGCTTGCGTCGATGAGACCCGGATAGACCGTGAGGCCTTCGCCATCAATGACGCGCGCGTCAGCCGGCGCGCTCACGTTCGCGCCGACCGCCGCGATCAAGCCGTCGCGAAGGACCACGGTGCCACGTTCGATAACGGGCCCGGCGCCTGTCACGATGCGGGCGTTCGTGATTGCATAGGTGCTGATCGCGCTTCGTTGAGCGCTTGCCGGTCTAACGAGGTTTGGAACAATGAGCGAAACAAGCGCGAGTATTGCGGCGAGAATCCGCAGATGGACTCCAGGCATAGTTGTTCAATCCCCAGTAAAAATGATTTTGCGGGCTGTGGTTCGCCGAGATAAGAAACCGGCGGACCGAAACAAACTGAAAGAAGTGGCGAAAGCTTATCGCAGAAAGTCGGAACAGTAAACTGGTGGGGCGGGGAGACACGGGGACGCGGAGAGACGGGGGGACGCGGAGACACGGGGACGCGGTAGTATCGAGTTGTCCTCACAGCATGACGCAGATGCGCTGAGTTAGAAGACCGATTAGGCCTCCGCGTCCCCGTGTCTCCCCGTCTCCCTGTCTCGCCGTTCCCCCTTCTTCCCCGCTGAAACTTCTTGCTCCAGCGGGGGTGACATGTTACGCACGCAGATAGGACTTAGCTATCAGCCGCGACCTTAAGGTTGTTTCTGACTGCCTTCACGCCTTCAATAGATTTCGCGATCTCTTCGGCCCGAGACCTTTGCTGGGCCGTGGCAACAGTTCCTGTCAAAGTCACCGTCGCATCTTCGACATCCACTTCTACCGTTGAATCTCTCAGGTCGTCTGCCGCAGCCAACTCGAACCGCGTCTTCACCCATAACCAACCATCGTTAACACCCGAGCCTATTGTTCGCCCGGCTTCCTTGGCCTCGCGGTCATATCGATCTCGATCCCGCTCATACTCCTCGCGAGAGGGCGCCCGGCGCGTCGTATCTGCGTTTACATTGGTATTGACAGCCATGTTCGCGTTTAGATTCGCGTTCATGTTGGCGTTCATGTTTGCATTAGTATACTCGGTCGTTCCACATCCCGCGAGAGCGAATGCGAGTCCGCTAATCGCTATAAGTCCTGCAAGCCTTTGTCTCATCTTCAGAATACCTCCTGTTGTTGAACCACAAACAGAGTTCGAAAAACATACGTTCGACTCAAAACACGCCACAGCTTTTCTGCCAAGGCGCACCTGGATTTCTGGGGGTTAATGCCGAAGGATAGGAGGTCGAAACTCAGAAGGTTGGGGAGATATTTCAACCCGTCGGTTTTAAGGCAAGCCGCAGGCCAGAATGGTAAAACCCAACCCTCCCGCGCCTTAATTAACTTTAAGCCCGGTTTGGGTTACCACTTAACCGTCCCTTCCTTTGTGGTATCAATCTGAGCGAGTTCGGGCACTTCGTTGAAGAGATAGCCTTTAATATTGTCGAAAAGAAAGTTTTGCGCGTCCGGGTCAGTCAGATCGAGGCCGTAGTGGTTAATGATCTGGGTCTGCTTTTGCAGCCATGCCGCCCAACACGGCTGGCATATCTCAGTAGCAATTCTTTGTCCGAGTTCGTTTGGAAAGGGAGCGAATCCGATTGCCGGTCGCTTATTACCACAGTGCTTGCATTTGATCGTTTCACCCATTAGCTCAACCTCCGGAAATTTTTCTTTTGATTTTTGATTTTCGATTGCCGATTATCGATTACCGATTTTAGTACCTCAAGTAAAGGCCGACCATCGATGCGCTGTCAACTGCCCAAATCCAAAATCAAAAATCGAAAATCAAAAATCCCCTTACCGATTTTAGTACCCTTAAGTAAAGGCCGACCATCGATGCGCTGTCAACTGCCCAAATCCAAAATCAAAAATCGAAAATCAAAAATCCCCTAGCGCCTTTATCGCCTTAATAATCTCATCGTCTTTAGGACGAAAAAGGCCGAGAGGGCGAACATCGCGATACCTGATCACACCTTCCGGATCCACAATGAAGACGGAGCGTGCGACTTTGCCGGGAATTAACGACCACGCGCCATAAAGATCCGCAACCTCGCGTCCCGTATCAGAAAGCAGTCGCAGCGGCAACTCATGATGCTCGGCAAACGCCCGATGCGATTCAACCGAGTCGGTTGAAATGCCGACAACTTCGGCGCCACTTGCCGCGTAGTCTTCCCAACGATCGCGCACCGAGCACATCTGTCGCGTGCACACTGGTGTCTCATCACCCGGGTAGAAAAGAAGCACAACCACTTTGCCGCGGTGGTCCGATAAGCGCCAGGTCGCGCCGCTTCCATCCGGGAGGGTGAAATCAGGCGCCGGATCCCCTTCTCCAACATTTGATTTACTCATTCGTCTTAATCTTATGTGATTATCTCAAGCAAGAGAAGGATCGGCATATAGAAATTTCGTGTATTTGTTCGTGTGATTCCGTGGATCGCTAACAACGCACAGAGAGACGATCCAAGAACTTACACAAAATCACACCAAGAAATTCTGCGCGCGGCCTCTCAGGCAAGATTAGGGTTGGCATCTATGAATTTCGTGTTTGTTCGTGTGATTTCGTGGATCGCTTTTCAGCCGAGCCAAAAAAACCATCCACGAAATCACACGAACATTACACGAATAAGAATCGCTATTAGTGTGAAGCAGAGAAACCCGATGCTATTCCCTGGTGGTCCTCCCATAGGCGGCAGCCCAATGTCTAAGCGGGGATAAATCCGCACGCTTTGTTCGTGTAATTTCGTGTGATTTCGTGGACCGCTTTTCAGCCGAGCCAAAAAAAACATCCAGGAAATCACACGAACATTACACGAATAAGAATCGCTATTAGTGTGAAGCAGAGAAACCCGACGCCATTCCCTGGTGGTCCTCCCATAGGCGCCAGCCCAATGTCTAAGCGGGGATAAATCCGTATGCTTTGTTCGTGTAATTTCGTGTGATTTCGTGGATCGCTTTTCAGCCGAGCCAAAAAAAAACATCCAGGAAATCACACGAACATTACACGAATAAGAATTAGCATCCACGAACTTACACTAAACCACACAAAGAATCTGCCTTCAGACTTTACTCGCGCGCACGGGATTGTTTGGTTTATACTCACCATCTCTCTTGCAGCCTGCTCCCTGCCGCTGCAGATCGTTCAGAAGAACGTCCGGACAACGTGCGGCCCGTGGTTCTCAGCAGTACCTGAGCTGCAAGGTCGTTACTAAAACCGAATATCCACAAACTTCATCAAGGAGTAGCTCGTGAAGAAGCACCAAAAACGCACCGGAAACTCACCCGTGAAATCACGTCGCTTCACAGTGATCGTCCTGGCAACCGTGGCCTTGCTGGGCTTCGGTGCAGCAACAGCGATCTCGCGCCAAAGCGTCGAATCCAGCAATCCTCCGAAGCCGCATGTGACGGACAAGATGGACAAG
>DATKDA010000029.1:0-25453 GCA_035512935.1 Pyrinomonadaceae bacterium
GTCAGGTGAACCGCCACCCTTTTCAACTTTCAACTACCGCTGGGCCACTGCCTAGCGTCGGGTCACTTTGCACTATTGCGGCCTTAATTGGAAACAAGACCCGACGCTACCGCGCTACGGTACTGACTGCGACCCACTATGAAGCACTTTTGACACAGTCTCTGCCGTGTGGGGTTGACTTAGAAGATACGCAGAAACTTTGCCAAAAAAACAAGAAGTTGCGGACTTGTAGCACGGAGAGCACTCAGGTTCGGGCCTATTATGAGACACGTAAAAAGGAAAAGACTGACAGCACCCGTTCGTTTTAACTCCTTGTCGTGTCAATGTGCTCCTGCCCTTCTCGGGTAAACAGTCATCCGCTGAGTTCTTCGTTCAGCTTCGCCGAGGTGGCAGCGGACCTTCGGTCACGGCAAGAGATGTGCGGTAGGCGCAGATACAGTTCTGCCCTGTTCGTGTAGCTCGATAGAGTGCGGAGTCCGCCAGTTCCACAAGATAGATCGGATCGACGGCATCATCAGGGAATGCGGCCACCCCGATACTGATTGTCATTCTGAGCGTGCGGGAACCTTCAGTTGAGTCCGGAAGCGCCAGTCCAAACTCGTGTTGTTCAAATGCCGACCGGACGCGCTCAGCGGCGACAAGGCCTTGCGCATAGTTTGCATCGAGAAGAAATGCCGCGAACTCCGCGCCACCGAAGCGCGATGCCGCATCACCAACGCGTAGTTCCTTCTTTATCAACCCACCCGCTTCATGCAGCGTGGTGATGCCGGCGCTATGGCCCAGCGAGTCATTCACTTCTTGAAAACCGTCAAGACTCATCATCAAGACACAAAAAGGGCGAGACTCAGCTTCCGCACGATCGACTTCACGTCTCAACTCGGAAAAGAAAGACTTTGCAGTTAACAATCCCGTGAATTCATCATGGGCGATGAGACGGTTGATAGGAACTTCTAATTCCTCGTCTATCTCTCCAAGCAGTTCGAAACGAAACGAGTGATCGCCGATTTCAATTTCATCGCCGGCGGAGAGAACAGCCTCGTTGACCGGTTCGCCGTTTACAATGGTGCCGTTTGTCGAGCCTAGATCGATAATCCTGAAAACTGGATTACCGGAATTTGGATCTGTTTCCGTCACGATGCGCGCATGGAGGCGGGAGGCGCGAGAATCATTGACTCGCACATTTGCTTCGAATGCGCGACCCAAAGTGACGCGCGGCCGTTCGAGCGGGATTGGCACTGCCGGCAGCTCGCCGCGCAGTGATATCAGGACTGGCCGGCGCTCTTTTCGGAGCAGTCTTATTTCGTCCGAAAGGGTGTGAGAAGGAAGAAGATCCCTTTCATCCTCACTCGAGTATCTGTATTTCATTGGAGTTGTAGGGGAGTTGCTCTCACGCGGCGAAACCGACTGGGCTGAAATTATAAAAACTCGGCTTACCGACCCAGCCTATCTTATCGTGCGTTATATTGCCTAGCAACAGCATTCGTCGCTATCGTCAGTAGGACACTACCCATTCGTCTTTAAGCGGCTCGCTTGTGACCGATCAGGCTTATACCTATAATTGGCCCCTAGTTGTAATCACAAATCGTCCGGCGGGCCCAAAAAGTGATGGTGGTCCGGGCGCTATACGCCGGCCAGACACAAGGGAGTTCTTGTTTGGAAGACGAAGCAACGGTTGCGTGTTCTGAAAAGAGAGGTATCTCGGTTGAACGAGTGGCAGTAGCATTGCTGCCGACAGCATGGGGCGAGTTCATGATTGCCGGTTACCGGTCGTTGATTAGCACTGAAGACTTTGTGGTTCTCTTTAAGGGCGAAATGCGCCGCGACGTCCCCACGCTGGTGCGTATCCACTCACAATGCCTAACCGGAGATGTTTTCGGATCTACAAAGTGTGATTGCGGCCCGCAACTGCACGAGACTATGCGGATGATCCAGGAGGAAGGCCGCGGAGCGATTGTCTATCAACAGCAAGAAGGGCGAGGCATCGGCATCATTAATAAGATTAGGGCCTATGCGCTTCAGGATGCGGGCGCCGACACAGTTGAGGCCAACGAACAACTTGGTTTCGCTGCCGACCTGCGTGAATACGTGCAGTGCGCGGAGATCCTATTTGATTTGGGACTTTGCCAGGTGCGAGTGATGTCCAACAATCCACTGAAGTTGCGCGCCCTCGAAGAAGCAGGCCTGAGAATCGTGGAGCGCGTTTCAATCCAGGTTCCGCCTACAGAGAAAGCTGCTGATTACCTGCGCACGAAGAAGGAGAAGCTGGGACATCTGCTTTGATTCATTTATCTTGGTAGTAGTCTTACCGGCGACTCCGTAAATCCTTTATAGCCACGCGCGTCTTTTCCGCGTCGGCCGCCTTAGGCATTAGTCTAAGATATGTTTCCAACTCGTCTGCTGCACGTTTGTAATCGCGTTGCGCCCAGTAGATTCCCCCCAGGTACTTGTGGGCCAGTCCAACATCAAGGCTCTTCGAGCCAGCGGATTCTTCCAGCTCTTTCTGCGCTTCATTGAGCCGATTCTGGCTGAGCAACGCGAGCCCCAGGTACATGTGCGCCGTCGGCGCCGACTGGTTCTTTTCCAGGGCTGCCCTTATTTGCTCTTCTGACTCGACAAACCTCTTCAGATTCAAAAGAGCGATGCCAAGGTAGAGGCGAACCTCGAAATCGTCGGGGGCAATCTTTCTGCCCGAAAGCGGGTTGATCGCCAGAATGGCTGTCCACCTGCGGCTGCGGGCGCCGGTTGACCCCAAGAACTCTGCCAGCGCGGCAGGGACCTCCAGACTGGAGACTGAGGCGGGGGAATAAATTCCTGGAGAGAATTGCATAAAACATCCGGGCGGCCCCCTTCGCAACTCTCATGCCCGGATGGTCGCTCTTACAGATTCTTAGACTTTCTTACAATCCAACGGACCAGCTTGGCTTGGTCCATCCAAAAACTTGGGAAGTCTCCAAAAAGCAAAACTGGAGGGGCAAAAAGCCCATGTTTGAAATCCTGGATCTAAATGCAAAAGAATGGATGGTTGGGGCTCAGAGCGCCTTTTACTAGTTGACGTGGTTGGGTTGCCTCCAGCACCTTTTGCAGGTTTAATCAGAAAAAGCAAATGTCTGAACGCATCTACCGGGATCCGGTCCATAACATCATTCGCCTACGCACCGATTCGGACGAAGGCGGGTTGATGATGAATCTTATCGACTCCCCGGAATTCCAGAGACTCCGGCGCATCAAGCAGCTTGGACTTGGCCTCTACACCTACCAGGGCGCGGAACACTCTCGCTTCACTCACTCATTGGGGGCATTTCACCTGATCACGCGCGTACTCGATCGACTTGGAGAGAAGCACGGGATTGACCCGGAGGACCGGATTGCCACTCGGGCCGCGGCGCTGCTGCATGATGTGGGACATGGGTCTTTCTCGCATGTAATGGAAAAGGTCCTGGGCTTCCACCATGAGAAATGGACCGTTGAGGTGGTCCTCAGTGAAGAGACGCAGGTCGGTCGCCTCCTGCGTTCCTATTCGTCAGAACTTCCCGCCCGGGTCGCAGCAGTTATTGAGGGACACTTTCAGCCTGCCGCGTTGGCCCAACTGGTTTCGTCGCAGCTCGATGTCGACCGGATGGATTACTTGCTTCGTGACTCACTGATGACTGGTGCAAAGTATGGGATATTCGATCTGGAATGGATAATCAATGCTCTCGCGATCGATGAAGAGCACGATCGAATCTTTGTCGGCGCGCGCGGGCTTTATGCCGTTGAAGAATATCTTCAGGCGCGCTACTACATGTTTCGACAGGTCTACTTTCATCGCACCCTGCGGTCAGCAGAAGCAGTCCTGCGATCGATCTTGCGCAGGGTGCTGCAACTGCTGGAGAGTGAATCTCCAGTCTGGTATGCGCCGGACACTGCTTTTGAAAAAGTGTTGCGTCGCAAAACGCTGACGATTGCTGAACACCTCGAAGTAGATGACTCGGACGTTCTTTTTTACGTCAAGCAGTGGCAACGCTCTACTGACCCTGTCCTGAGCGATCTGAGCAGCCGTTTCACCCATCGTCGTCTCTTCAAAGCAATCGATCTAGACATGCCTCTCGATGAAAGATTCGACTTTCTGGCTACGGCACGGGAATGTGTACGCGACGCCGGGTTTGATCCCGAATATTATTTCATTGAGGACAAGGCGAGTGACGTTCCTTATTATAATTACTACACCTCTGAAGGCGTTGAGCCAAAGACCCGAATTTTTGTGGAAGAAGGATACTCGCGGCCGAAGATCCGCGAAATCAGCGAAGTCAGCGATGTCGTTCGGGGATTGCAACGTGGTTACGAATTGCACCGTATCTGCTTTCCGGCTGAAGTGAAGGAGAAGGTTTACTCGCTCTACCACAGTCGTACCCCCAGGTAATAACTAAAGGTGAAGACGGTCTACACGCTGCTGGTCCTTTTTATAATCATTCTCACGTGTAATGAGATTCGTTCGCAGGAACGACAACCGATCCTGGCAATCCTTGAAGCTGGCGAGGCTCACCGCATAGCCGGGGTGCTCAACAAAAATCTCGATTCCGCCGGCGAGGTGCGTATCCTCGATCGCGATCAGGCGCGCGCGGCCGCACGCGGCACGGGTTATTCGGGTTCATTCAACCTGTCGACGACGGAAGCCCGCAATCTGGGCGCCGCGATTGGGTGCGACTTCTTCATCATATACACTGCCGACACGCTGCGACGTTCACCCTCGACAGGTCCTGCCTATTTTGAATCCTACGCATGGGTATTTATGGTCAGCGCGCGCACTGGAAAACTCATCCGCTGGCAACATCCGAGGTTTAAAGCGGCAAGCAATGAAGAGTCGGAAAGTTTGTTGGTGGCCGAGCTGGCGAGTAGCACTGTGCGGACTAATTACCTTCAGGCTATTCGTAATGCAGTGGAAGATGAACGTGCGCAGCAGCAGATTACTTTCGACCGGGTCATTCCCGTGATTGAAGCGGCCCCCGACGACGAAGCCAGCGCCCAGGCCGAGGGACTTCGTCTTCCTCGCCCATACCGCCGGCTGGTGCCAAGATATCCCGAAACAGCAGCAGTGGGTGAAATCGAAGGAGTAGTTGACGTTCTGGTTGATGTGGACGCTGAGGGTGATGTCAACAAGGTGGAAGTAGCACGCTGGGCCGGCTTCGGACTGGACGAAGCAGCCCTGGATACAGTTCGGCAGCTTCACTTCTTTCCCGCCATGCGTGATGGCATGCCAGTTCCGATGCGAGTACTTCTTCGTTACAATTTCCGCCGTCCCCTTCAATGATGACTCCCCGGTTTTCCTGGTGGCGCATCCTGTCCAGGCTGCGTTTGGTGGATTAGTAATCCGGGAGTTGACCGCCGACGAAACAATGTTGGTTCCAACGGGAAGATCTTGTTAGGACCAAACGCAAGCTAGACAGCATGCGCCACTTCCTGTTTGGCAGGAATCTCGCATATGATCTGCCGGTAATTCAACCCGCAAGAGCGAATCTCGAAATGCTGTATCTATCACAGGTGTTGAGTCGCCCCATCCGCGACCTCGAGGGCGAGCGTGTAGCGACAGTCAAAGACATCATCGTTCGGTTGGGTGGTGACGATCATCCACCCGTTACGGGTCTGGTGGCGCGTTATCGACGCCGTGATTTCTTTGTCCCTCGCTGGACCATTACCGAACTCAACGAAAAGGGAGTGCGACTGAATTCCGACATCCTGGACTTGCGCCCATTCGTCCGCCGCGAGGGAGAGGTCCTCCTTGCCCGCGATGTTCTGGACAAACAATTGATCGACGTCGATGGTAAACGAGTAGTGCGCGTAAATGATGTACAGATCATTCAGGCAGCGGGAGATTGGCGAGTAACGGGAGCTGATGTCAGCTTGCAGGGGCTTTGGCGACGACTTGCTCCGGCGGGATTTCTTGGGGCCCGAAAGCCGGTCGAAGTTATCGATTGGGCTGACGTTGGATACCTGGCGAGCGACGCGGCCACGGTGCAGTTAAAGTCTTCAAGTGACAAGCTTGCCCGGTTACATCCGGTTGAAATAGCGCGCCTGGCAGAAGCCCTTTCTTACCATCACGGCTCCGAAGTGGTTGAATCACTCGACGACGAGACAGCGGCAGAAACGCTGGAAGAGATGCCATCCGAAACGCAGGCGCGCATTCTCGGCGACATGGACGAAGAGCGGGCTGCCGACATTCTCGAATGGATGTCGCCTGACGAGGCCGCTGATGTGCTTGGCGATCTTCCCGAGGAGAAAGCCGAAGAACTGCTCGGCCTGATGGAGAATGAAGAACAGGCAGAGGTTGCCGAGCTTCTGCCGTACGAGGACGATACCGCCGGCGGCTTGATGACAACCGAATTTGTCACTCTGCCGAGAGATTTGTCAGTCGGGGAAGCGCTCGCCCGGCTCCGCGAAATGGCAGAGACTCCAAACATGATCTATTACCTGTATGTAGTCGAGCGTGAGGGGTCATGGAGTCTGGTCGGTGTAATCGCCTTACGCAGTTTAATTCTGGCTGATCCCGCATTACCGCTTGCAGAAGTAATGCGGACGGAGTATCAAACAGCGCACCCGGACGACCCGGCAAGAGAGACTGCTCAGCGTATGGCTGAATATAACTTGCTGGCCTTGCCCGTAGTGGACGAAGCAGGGGATATTCTGGGCATCATTACTGTGGATGACGCGATGGAGATCCTGATTCCCAATGACTGGCGTCAACGGCTTCCGAGGTTGTTTAGTTAAGCGGCTTTTGGACCGGCAGTGCAAACGATGAGGGACGGAGAACCTCCAAATGGCAGAACCACCGATTGCGGAAAGGTCCGCTGGAGGACGTTTGTTCAGGCGCGGCGCACGGCGTGTGCGCCGGACGGTGGTCCGTCGGAGGCGACTGTTTACCTATCTAGCCATTCTTGGTCCCGGAATGATCACCGCAAATGCGGGCAACGACGCGGGCGGAATAGCGACCTTTGCCTCTGTTGGAGCGGATTTCGGGTACCGGCTCCTCTGGGTTCTGATTCCCATTACCATAAGCCTCGGGATCGTTCAGGAGATGTCTGCCCGAATGGGCGCGGTTACGGGCAAAGGACTGGCCGATCTAATTCGTGAGCGATTTGGGGTTCGCTGGACTGCTTTGGTCATGCTTTCCCTTCTGATCGCAAATGGCGGAATCACGGTTTCAGAGTTCGTGGGCATCGCCGCGGCAACTGAGATATTCGGTGTCCCGCGTTTTGTGTCTGTTCCTTTGGCAGCAATCAGCATCTGGTGGTTGGTAGTAAAAGGAACATACCAGCGAGTGGAGAGAGTCTTTCTCCTGATGTCTCTGGTGTTTCTCGGCTACATCGTTTCCGCTTTTTTGGCGCGACCCGACTGGGGTGCCGTAGCCGTGGAAATCGTCCAGCCGAGTTTCAGTTTCGACCATGTTTATCTCTTCACCTTTCTGGCAATTGTGGGAACCACGATCTCGCCGTACATGCAGGTTTTTGTGCAATCATCAGTTGTCGAGAAAGGAGTGACGGCGGAAGATTATCCGCGTACAAGAACGGACGTCTGGGTGGGCACCGTTTTCGCGATGATGATCGCGTTCTTCATCGTCGTTTCAACTGCTGCTACTCTCCACCAATATGGCATTAGGGTTGATTCAGCCGAAGATGCAGCACGAGCTCTGCGACCGCTGGCTGGGGCTTACGCTGAAACGCTTTTTGCCATCGGTCTATTCGGCGCTTCAATGCTGGCTGCCGGAGTACTACCGCTGGCAACAGCGTATTCAATCAGCGAAGCGCTAGGTTTCGAAAAAGGGGTCTCACGAAGCTTCCGTGAGGCGCCCATCTTCCTGGGGACCTTTACCTTCCTGGTAGCGGTCGGAGCAGCCATTGCCGTGATCCCGAACCTGCCGTTGATAAGAGTCCTGCTGGTTACCCAGGTGATCAACGGACTGCTACTGCCCGTTACGCTCTTCGCTATTTTGCGACTAATAAACAATCGAGACTTGATGGGAGCGTATGTTAATGGCCGGCTGTACAATCTCGGAGCGTGGTTAACCACAATTCTGGTAACAGCACTCTCGCTTCTCTTCATAGTGGTCACGTTGTTCCCTGGTCTCAATCCCCTGTAAGGGTGCTTTTGATCGCTCTGACTATGCAGTTAGCTGCTCGCAAAGGAGCTCAAACAGTGATAAAAGAAGGGCGTTAGCATTCCGGGCTCTTAATCTTAAAATAGCGTTCATAAAAACGTGAACCGTCCTCGATCCAGAAAAAGGCTAATAATATTTGCGGTAGCGACAGCCATTGTTCTGCTTGCTATTTGGCTTCTCTACTACTTTGACACCGAACTGCGAACGCTTTTGGGTGGTCGTATGCCGGGCCCTGCTTCAGAAGACAGGGTGGTAGATACTCTCTACCTGGTACTTCTCGGGCTGTTGGCCTATCTGTTCGTCCGCGCGCTCAACTCTATTATCTTTGGTCTCATCTTTCGCTTGCGCAAGGGATTTGAGGCACCGACGCTGATTCGCAACCTCTTTTCGATCGTTGCGTTTACACTCCTCTTCTTACTCATCTTCAACGAGCTGTATCCAAACGTTAATCTTGGAGCGCTATTCACAACCTCCGCCATCTTTGGCGTCATTCTTGGTCTCGCGCTTCAGGACACGTTGGGAAACTTCTTTGCTGGTATCTCCCTGCAAGCAGACAAGCCTTTTCAAGTCGGAGACGTGATCACGGTGGGGCCGCAGCGCCATACCGGGGTTGTGGAAGAGATTACCTGGCGCGCAATCAAGATCAGAACTTTCAGCAATCACGTTGTCCTGATCAGTAATAGCACCGCCGCAAAGGAGTCGATCGAGGTTTGCCCCCGCAACAACTTAAACGCCCGCCTCGTCCTATTTAATACCCTTTATACCGACTCGCCTGCTAAGACCATTCAGGTTGTTCGCGAAGCTGTGCGCGAGGCCGACAACGTTTCCCAGAGGATTTCGCCGATTGTTCGAGTGAGAAACCTTGGCGATAACGGTCTGGATTTTGAGGTCAAGTACTGGTTGGAAGACTACGCCCGATACAACGACACAGACGCTCTGCTGCGGCAGCGTATCTGGTATGCGTTCCGCCGCGCGGGAATCAATTTTGCCTACCCAACACGAACCCTTCATGTGGAGAGAAGATCGCGCGCGGCGCTTGACGATCATGGTGAAGCAATAACGGAAAGACTCGCTGCAGTGGATATTTTTTCACCGCTTTCAGCCGAAGAGACCGAGATGCTCGCGCGTTCCACAGCTCGTCACGTCTTTGCGCCGGGTGAAACTGTAATCAGGGCTGGAGATCCAGGGGCCTCTATGTTCGTGGTTCACAATGGCCGAGTTCGGGTGCAGGTGACTGAGAACGGCCGGCGACGAACCGTGGCGACGCTCAACGAAGGTGACTTTTTTGGCGAGATGGCGCTTTTTACCGGAGAGCCGAGAACCGCGAATATCGTGGCTTTGGAAGAGACGGAGGTCCTTGAAATAGGCTATGACTCGATGAAGCAAGTCTTTGAAACAAACCCGAACCTGGTTGAGTCGCTTAGCCATATCATTGCCAAGCGACGTCAGGGGTTGGAGTTGCGTGCTGACACGCCTGGTCGGCCCTCCGGCGATTCGGCTGGCGTTCTAGCAGCCATCAAGCGTTTTTTCCGCATGAAATAGGTCCCCCCCGTCGAACCCTGGCTACGCTTAATGAGGGAAAACACAAGTAAAAATAGACTTTCGCGCCACTTTATTAGAGACTTGACAGGAAGAGACTCAATCTTTATTATTACGCCGCGCTCAGCAATGAAAAACCTTCTTCGGAGTCGAAATGTAGCTCCGGAGTAGGGGAAGACACATATAGATCTAAGGAGGAGAACCATGAGTATCGTACGTTATGACCCTTTTCGAGATCTTCGGACCCTTCAGGAAGAGGTGAATCGGCTGTTCTCAACCAATATGACGCGGTCCTTTGGTGAGGAGAGTATTGGCCGCGGCGCCTGGAGTCCCAGCGTCGATATTTATGAGAACAAGGACCAGATAGTTCTCGAAGCTGAGTTGCCGGGGATGCGAAGAGAAGACTTTGATCTTACGATTGAAAACAATGTCATTACCCTTCGCGGCGAACGTCAGTTCGAGAAGAGAGATGAAGCCGATAATTATCACCGGGTTGAGCGTTCTTACGGCGCATTCACCCGCTCTTTCACGTTGCCCCAGACCGTTTCGGCGGAAGCCGCGGTCGCCGAGTATCGCAATGGCGTCCTTCGTGTAGCGCTGCCAAAGCGGGAAGAAGCGAAAGCTCGCAGGATAGAGATCAGCGGTGAAGGGGCCGAATCGAAAGGAACCACAATCGAAGCTAAGCTCGAGAGTTCCACAACTACCGGTAAAGCCAAAGAGGTTGCCGGCGGACGTTGATTCTCACTGGCAGTAGAACTTTACTTGAGCGGGGCCGGCTCAATGCGGTTTGGAGCCTAAGCCCCGCTCAACTACCAACAGTTACTTTTTCAGGAATTAAGTTTCGATGAGATTAGAGAAGTTTACTTTACGTGCTCAGGAGGCTATTCAGGCGGCAATTGAACTGGGCGAACGCAATCAGCATCAGCAGGTTGAACCGGAGCATCTGCTCGCGGCGATGTTGGACCAGCCGGAAGGCATAGTTCGTCCCGTGCTGGGTAAGCTGGCTGTGAACCTTCCGGTGGTCCTTAACGATGTGCAGGCCGCCATCAACAGGTTTCCAAAGGTAAAGGGCGGACAGCAATATTTCAGTCCGAGACTCAGTCAGATCTTCACCGAAGCTCAGAAGCAGGCAGATGCTATGCACGACGAGTTTATCTCGACCGAGCATCTGTTAATGGCGCTGGTGGAAGAGAAGGATGGCGAGTCGGGAACAATTCTCCGTCAACACGGAGTTCGGACTGAGGATCTCAAAAAGGTGATCGAGCAGATGCGGGGCGGTTCGCGTATCACCGACCAGAACGCCGAGCAGAACTACCAGGCGCTTTCAAAGTATGCGCGCGATCTGACCGACCTCGCACGCAAGGGTAAATTAGATCCCGTAATTGGCCGTGACGATGAAATTCGCCGGACCATTCAGGTTCTTTCCCGCCGCACCAAAAACAATCCCGTACTCATCGGGGAACCCGGTGTTGGGAAGACTGCGATTGTCGAGGGACTCGCACAACGAATCGTTTCCGGTGATGTTCCGGAAACACTCCGGAATAAGCGACTGGTTGGACTCGATCTAGGCTCGATGCTGGCGGGCGCAAAATATCGTGGAGAGTTTGAAGATCGTTTGAAGGCTGTGCTTAAGGAGATCGAGAACGCCCAGGGTCAGATCATTCTTTTTATTGATGAGCTTCACACTCTGGTTGGCGCCGGCGCCGCCGAGGGCGCAATTGACGCCTCGAACATGCTGAAGCCGGCTCTGGCTCGTGGCGAGTTGCGCTGCGTGGGAGCTACGACGCTCAACGAATACAAGAAGTACATCGAGAAAGACGCCGCCCTGGAGCGGCGGTTCCAGCAGATCTATGTCGGTGAGCCGACTGTCGAGGACACGATTGCAATTTTGCGAGGTCTGAAGGAACGCTATGAAGTTCATCACGGCGTCCGCATCAAGGATTCAGCAATTGTGGCTGCCGCCACTTTGTCCACTCGATATATCACCGACCGATTCCTTCCCGATAAAGCAATCGACCTGATCGATGAAGCAGCTTCGCGACTGCGCATTGAGATTGATTCGCTTCCGCAGGAAATAGACCAGCTCGAAAGGGAGATCATCCAACTTGAAATCGAGCGACAGGCCCTTCAGCGCGAGGAGGATGAAAAGTCAAAAGCTCGCTTAAGGGAGATCGAGCAGCGAATCGCTGATCTGCGCGAGACCTCTTCAGGGATGAAGGCTAAGTGGCAGTCCGAGAAGGAAGCCATTGAGCACATGAGAACGGCCAAAGCGGAGCTCGAGCAGTTACGCGTTCAATTGGACCAGGCGCGGAATGCTGGAGATCTTGCCCGAGCCTCAGAAATTCAGTACGGCAGAATTCCCGAACTCGAGCAGCGCCTGGGAGTTGAACAGGAAAAGCTTGCAGAGTTTCAGCGCGACGGTGTGATGCTGAAAGAAGAGGTCGACGAAGAGGATGTAGCTGAAGTCGTCGCCAAGTGGACAGGCATTCCCGTCTCGAAGATGCTCGAAGGCGAGGTTCAGAAACTGGTCACTATGGAAGAGCGTCTGGCTATGCGGGTGATTGGACAGGATGAGGCCCTGCGAGCAGTTGCAGATGCTGTTCGTCGCGCGCGTGCCGGACTTCAGGATCCTAATAGGCCGATCGGTTCTTTCATTTTTCTTGGTCCAACCGGTGTGGGTAAGACTGAAACAGCGCGGGCGCTGGCGGAGTTTCTGTTTGACGATGAGCGCGCAATGGTGCGACTTGACATGTCTGAGTACATGGAGAAGCACGCCGTTGCCAGGATGATTGGCGCGCCTCCAGGATATATCGGTTACGAGGAAGGGGGGCAGCTCACGGAAGCGGTGCGCCGCCGCCCTTACTCGGTGATTCTCTTCGACGAGATCGAGAAAGCCCATCCGGATGTATTTAACGTCTTGCTACAGATTCTTGACGATGGACGCTTAACAGATTCGAAGGGCCGCACGGTTGACTTCAAAAACACAGTCTTGATTATGACTTCAAACCTTGGCTCGCGAGAGATTCAGGCGGCCGAGGGCAATGAGACGCAGGTACGTGAAGCTGTGCTTCAGCAGTTGCGGGCCAACTTTAAGCCGGAGTTCCTGAATCGCGTTGACGATATTGTGATCTTCCACCAGCTTTCACTCGATCAGATCAGACAGATTATCGACGTACAACTCGAGCGGTTGCAGATGATGTTGAGCGAAAGAAATATCTCGCTAACGCTCGATGAAACAGCTCGCGAATTACTGGCTCGTGAAGGGTACGATCCAAACTATGGCGCGCGTCCACTGAAGCGCGCGATCCAAACTCTGATCCAGAATCCTCTGGCGGTTAAATTGCTCCGAGGCGAGATTCTACCGGGGCAAGCTGTCAGGGTAACTGCCGCCGGGGATCAGATGGAATTCAAAACTGACTTGGCGGTCGCGATGGGATGATGGTTCGATCTTAAGTTTGAATACAAGGGAGGAAAAGCAATGTCACATCAGTGGAATCCTTTGCATGACTTGATGCTATTGCAGGACCGCATGAATCGCCTTTTTGAGGATGCCACACAGAGACGGACTCGAGGGGAGGCTGACGACGAGATGGAACGTGCAGACTGGCAACCAGCGGCGGATGTCTACGAACAGGAAGGCGAGTACGTAATTGCGCTGGACTTGCCCGGTATCGATCGTTCAGCTCTTGATATCAGTGTCGATGAGAACCGGCTGCTGATAAAAGGCATCAGGACCATCGATCACAAGTCGAGGGCTCGGAGCGAGCGACCGGAAGGACGATTCATAAGGACGTTTACCGTTCCGGGCTCCGTCGATCAGGGAGGTATTCGCGCCGATTTCAAGGATGGTGTACTGGAAGTACATCTACCACGACGACAGGAATCAAAGGGACGTCGCGTCCAGATCAAGGTATCCTAAATGACAACGATGTATTAAGGTCCGGATATCAGCTTTTTCGGAGACAGAAAGGGTGGGGGACCAATGGGTGAGAAAGAACAGGAGATTAGAGTGACTGACAGACGGCGGGTTTACCTTGATGAGCAAGGCCGGGAAAAAACCAACGCGCAAGAGGAAGCCCCAAACTTGAAGCCAACTTACGTCGAGGAACTCGAGGCGCGAACGAAGGCGGCAGAACAGCACGTACGCGAAGTGCAATCCAGATTTGAACAACTGCGAAGCCAACTTCAGCAGGAAACCGACGAAACGCGTCAGCGTTTGAACCGCGCTGCTGATGAGCGTGTGCATCACCAGAAGGCAAACTTTATCGCCAGTTTACTCCCGGTTCTCGACAACCTTGAAAGGGCCCTGACGGCAGCCTCAGAAGGCAATTCCTCAGAGTCGGTCCTTGCTGGCTTGCGGCAGACTATTGCGACTTTTGAGGGGGCACTGAATGTCGCGAATGTTGAACCAGTTGTAGCGGTTGGGGAGGACTTCGATCCGGAATGGCATGAGGCAATTGAAACGGTCGATGTAGAGCCTGAAATGGAGAACAGAGTCGTCGCAGAACATACGCGAGGCTATCGTTTGGGTGAGAGGTTGTTACGACCGGCTCGGGTTACCGTAGGCCGCGTCAGCGAGCGAAAGCACGCATCAAATTAAGTAAGATCCGCCGAGACTAACTTTCGAAGGAGACGAAGAGAGTGGCTGCAAAGGAAATCAAGTTCCGTGAGGAAGCCCGGAATGCAATGCTTCAGGGAGTAAATACGCTGGCTAACGCGGTACGCGTGACGTTAGGACCGCGAGGGCGAAACGTTTTGCTAGGTAAGAAATTTGGCTCGCCGGTGGTTACGAAGGATGGGGTCACTGTCGCGAAAGAGATTGAGCTCGCAGATAAATACGAGAATATGGGAGCCCAGATGGTGCGTGAGGTCGCGATTAAGACCAACGATATCGCCGGCGATGGCACAACTACTGCGACCGTGCTGGCTCAGAGTATCTACCGCGAAGGTGTGAAGAACGTTACCGCCGGAGCTAATCCGATGGCATTACAGCGCGGCATTCAACTGGCTACGGAGGCAGTGGTGGCTGAACTCCAAAGAGTTTCCAAGAAGGTAAAGACGAAAGAGGAGCTGACGAACGTTGCCGCAGTATCGGCCAACAATGATCGTCAAATAGGCGAACTCATTTCGGAGGCGATGGAAAAAGTCGGCAAAGATGGCGTAGTGACTGTGGAAGAGTCAAAAACACTTGATACCGAACTTGATCTAGTCGAGGGCATGCAATTTGACCGGGGTTATTTGTCGCCATACTTCGTAACTAATAGCGATCGGATGGAGGCGGTGCTCGATGAGCCTCACATCCTGCTGCATGAAAAGAAGATTTCGGCGATGCGCGAACTGTTGCCTCTGCTGGAACAAGTGGCTCGGGGCGGACGACCTCTCGTAATAATTTCTGAAGACGTGGAGGGTGATGCTTTGGCCACCCTCGTGGTCAATAAGCTACGCGGCACTCTTAAAGTCGTCGCCGTGAAAGCGCCGGCCTTTGGTGATCGACGGAAGGCCATCCTCGAGGATCTTGCGGTCCTCACTGGAGGGCGCGTAATCACGGAAGAATTGGGAGTAAAACTCGAAAACGTGCAGCTTGCCGATCTGGGCGGGGCAAAGCGTGTAATTGTCGACAAGGACAACACGACCATCGTTGAGGGCGGCGGAGAAAGAAGCGCGATTCAAGGTCGCATTGCCACGATCAGGAAACAGATCGAAGAGACGACTTCAGATTATGATCGCGAGAAATTACAGGAACGACTTGCAAAACTTACCGGTGGCGTAGCTGTGATCAGAGTTGGGGCTCCTACCGAGACCGCAATGAAGGAGATCAAGACTCGCGTCGAAGACGCTCTGAATGCAACCAGAGCTGCAGCCCAGGAGGGCGTAGTCGTTGGTGGCGGTGTGGCGCTTTTGAGGGCTGCGAGAGTGCTTGACGATTTAGCCGATGATGAACCCGATGTAGAAACAGGGATTCGGATTGTGCGCCGCGCGCTCGAAGAACCGCTTCGACGAATTGCTGAGAATGCCGGTCTTGAAGGCAGCGTCGTGGTAAAAAAGGTTGAAGAGTCAAAGGGAACGAAGGGATTTAATGCAGCCACAGGTCAATTTGAAGATCTTGCGGCGGCCGGAATCATGGATCCAACGAAAGTTGTTCGAAGCGCTTTGCAGAATGCTGCTTCGATTTCCGGCCTTCTCCTAACCACTGATGCGGCCGTAACTGATGCACCGGAAGACAAAAAAGCAGCACCGCCAATGCCGGGCGGTGAGGATTATGATTATTAGACTTGGGATTATGATTCCTGGACTTGACGCGCTGATGGGGCAGACAACAATGATGATGCCACGCGAACGTCTCTTTTTCGGGTCAGGTGGCAAGCGATTTGCAAGGCTGGATTGCGCGTAATAGTTGTTGCATTGAAACACAACGGCGAATATGCTCCCAACATCTAACCCTCGGGTTAGGTGTTCGAATTCTTATCTGGCCCGGTGTTGTGAAAAGAAGTGAGCGATTTGGGGGAAATTTCCAGGACGCTGGTTTTTAGATTAGTATAGGACTTAAGAATGGTTGATCTTGGGGCATACAAAGATAAGTTTGGCGACAGCGGCCAGCGCATTCTTCAACATGCGCTCGATGAGTCTCGTCGCCGTGATCAGAATTACGTCTCAGTCGAACATATCCTCGAGGCTCTGATGCAGGAAGAGCCCGACATGTTTAATACGACGATGCGGGATCTGTCATTGGATCCTGTGCTCGTCAAGATCGCGATCGAAAAGCGGCTCCAAACGAGCCGCCAGCAGCACGTTGGTAAAGGGTTTCGCATCGCTCAAGATACAACCGATCTCTTCAAGCGTTCGATGGAACGGGCCAGAGCCCAGGGCCGCAAAACAATTGAGTCTACAGACATCTTTGAAGCTCTGACCGGTTATGACAGCCTCTTTGTCGAAGTTCTTAAGAGCATGGGTGTAAGCGCTGACGACGTTGTCGAGAACGTTCGCGCCCAGGTCCAGAAACGCGAACAGGAAGAGGAACAGAATCGCAAGAAGTTCGAATTGCCGCCTTATCTCAAGCACTTTGGCGTATCTCTCAATCGACTGGCGCGGGCAGACAAGATCCCTCCTACCATCGGACGTGAAAAAGAGATTCAACAGATGGTTGAGATTCTTTGCCACCGGGAACGCGCGAATTCACCGATGCTCGTGGGTGAATCCGGTGTCGGGAAGACTGCGGTAGTTGAAGGACTGGCGCGGATAGTCGAGCTTGAACCAGACAGGGTTCCAGCGCGCCTCCGTAACTCGCACATCGTCCAGTTGCAGATGGGCGGTATTGTTGCCGGTACTATGTTGCGCGGTATGTTTGAAGAGCGTATCAAGGGCATCATTGATGAGGTCAAAGAGCGCGACAATCTCATCCTGTTTATAGACGAAGCGCACACAATTATTGGCGCCGGAGCCGCCTTGGGAACCTCGTCCGACGCGGCCAACATGTTCAAATCCGCACTTGCCCGTGGCGATATGCGGATTATTGGCGCCACTACACTCTCTGAATACAAAGAGTACATTGCCGATGATGAGGCGCTGGCGCGACGTTTCAGGATGGTGAAGGTAAGCGAACCTTCGATCAGCGAGACGAGGGAGATCCTCCTGGGGCTGCGACCAAGGCTCGAGAAGAACTATTCAGTAAAGATTTCGGACGATGCCATCAACACCGCACTCGAGATGGCTCCAAAATACATCCGTAACTTACACCTGCCCGACAAGGCTATTGGCTGGCTCGATACTGCCGCCGTGAAGGTCGAGATCAATGAACCCCAAACGCTGGTAGTCAAGCCAGAGCATGTCATCGAGGTTATCTCGCAAGAGTCCAGGATACCCCGCGACATGATCTTTCGTGACACGAGCGATCGGTTTGCAATGACCGAGGCGATGTTGGGCCAACGGGTTATCGGACAAAAGAGCGCCATTAAGGCCGTCGCGCAGCGCCTCCGTCTAAACAAGGGGCCGCTAAAGGAATCTCACTACAAGCCCGACGGTGTGCTTCTGTTCCTTGGGCCAACAGGAGTAGGAAAGACCGAGTTAGCCAAGGCTGTAGCTGAATTCATGTTCGGCGATGAGGAGAAGATGGTGCGCATCGATATGTCGGAATACAGCGAGGGCACCGTCAGCGTTGAGAAGCTTATCGGCATGCCCCGGGGAATTGTGGGCTCTGAGCGTGGAGGAATTTTGACCGAGCAGTTGCGCGAAAACCCGTACACTGTATTGCTTCTGGACGAAGTCGAGAAGGCTTCGCCTTACCTGATGAATCTATTCCTGCAAGCTTTCGACGAAGGCTGGCTAACCGACGGCCGCGGCAAGAAAGTTTATCTTTCCGATGCAATAGTCATCATGACTTCGAATCTCGGTTCCGACAATTTCAAAAAGTTCGAGAAGCCATTAGGATTTGGAACTAAGACGGCTACCGACATTCGGGCGGTGAGCAATGAGGTGTTGAAGGCCGCCGAACAGAGATTCTCGCCGGAGTTCCGAAATCGCATCGACGAGATCATTGTATTTGCACCATTAACTATGGATGAGGTGCGCAAGATCGCCAAGCTCTACCTGGAGAAGCTTAGTCGCCAGATGGAGCGCCAGGGGAAGACTATCGAAGTTACCGAAGCTGCGCTCAATCTGCTAACCGAAAAGGGCTTTAGCACAGCTTACGGGGCTCGTTTTCTGAAGCGCCATATCGACGAGAAGGTGAAACTCCCAATCACGGCGATGTGGAAAACCGCGACAAACTTTCTGGTTGATGTCGAAAAAGACGAGACAGTCGTCAAGACGGTATCTGGAAACAACAGCGTCCAACTGAATTGATTTTTAGCAATTGCGGCTTCAGAGAAAGGGTTTCAGATTTGCTGAAACCCTTTCTTTGCTTGCCATCCCGCAACGAGCAGAAATGAATACGTCCAACCGCTTTTTTCTTGTTGGCCTGCCAACTCTTTGTGCGGTGATCTTCCTTGGTCCGTGCATTGCTGAAGCACAGGTCGGCCCACCCGATCCCAAAGTCAGTCCTTCCTCCGCCGCCCGGGCAGAAAAGATCATCGCCCGCGCCATCGAAGCCGTGGGTGGCCCCAGATATCTCAACATCGAGAACGTAGTTGGCCGGGGTTTCTATACCCCGTACGTGGAGGGAGCGTCGCAGGTACCGATCCGCTTCCTTGATTATATTGTTTATCCCGATCGCGAACGGACTGAGTTCACGAGCAGCGGCATCAGATCGATTCAAACCAACGTTGGTGATACTGGCTGGATCTATGATGGCGCGACAAAGACCATCGCAGACATGAAGCCGGCGCAGATCGAAGACTTCAAGCTGGGAATGCGCACCAGCGTGGATAACCTTTTGCGAGGCTGGTGGCGGAAAGAGGGAGGCGTGATCAGCTACGCTGGCCGTCGCGAAGCCGGACTGGCTAAGAGAAACGAGACGGTGCGCCTTACATACCCGGATGGCTCCTGGATCGAATATGAGTTTGGGGCGCAGGATGGTCTACCGGCTAAAATCATCTACACGCGCAGTCGGAAGAACTCAGATACGGATGAGATTGAAGAGGTAAAAGAGGAGAATCGCATTGCCCGGCTGATCATGATTGAGGGCATTGCTTCACCTTTCGTGATCGATCACTTCAAAGATGGGATCCAGACGAGCCGCATCAACTACGAGTCAGTTGAATACAATCGCCCTTTACCGGACGATCTGTTTGTCAAACCAGACAACATCAAAAATCTGAAATAACTCCCGGCAAACTACATTGCCAGACCGCCGTCCGCCTGAATCACTTGTCCGGTGATGTATCGGGCATCTTCGGAAAGTAGAAAGCAGGCTATGCGCGCCACTTCGTCAGCCTCACCAAAACGTCCTAAAGGGATCTGCTCGATCAGGCGGGCGCGGTAACTTTCGTCGAGGGCGCCGGACATGTCGGTAGCGATCAGGCCGAGGGCCAGCGCGTTGACAGTAACCTTTCGGCTGGCCACTTCTCTTGCCAGTGCTTTGGTGAGGCCAATCATTCCCGCTTTTGAAGCTGAATAGTTCGATTGCCCAGCCATACCGACGCGGCCGCTGATCGAGGTGATGTTGAGGATCGAGCCACCTTCTTCCTGCCGCAGCATTATGCGCAGAGCTGCTTTCGCAAAGTTCCAGGCCCCTTTAAGGTTCGTATCGAGCACTTCGTCCCAATCACTCTCCTTCATTCGCAGAATCAAATTGTCACGAGTGATGCCTGCGTTGTTAACCAGGAAATCGATTCTGCCAAATTGGTCCTTGACCTCCTTGACCATTCCGGCAGCGGCTTCGGTGTCAGCTACGTTGCATTGGTTTGAGGACACACGTACCTCGAGTGCTTCCAGTTCTTCCGTCAGAGTCACGGCGGCGTCAGCGCTCTTTGCGTAATTGAAAGCGATATCGCAACCGCGCCGGGCAAGTTCCAATGCGATGGCCCGGCCAATCCCGCGCGTAGCGCCAGTGACGAGCGCGACTCGGCCAGTGAAAGGTTTGGTTGAATCACTCAAAATCTTTATCTCCTGATAGAGGCCCGGACGAAGGATCTAACGTCTTTCGAGCGACCGGATCCACTCTCGCACGGCACGCAACCATTCAGGGCGTTTCATTGTGCTCGCCTCGTTTAGGAAGCGCGTGACAGCTTCAGCGGAGATTCCGGGCAAGACAACACTCTCGCCGATAGCAGCGTAACCACCGAGCTTGAGGCGGAGGAACTTTACCTTGCCTTCTTCAAATTGCCAGACTTCAGGCACTCCGAGCACAGCATAAATCGGCAGTTTCGCTACTGACGGGCTAGTAAGGTCAACTTCAATCGCGAGGTCCACTGGCGGATGGACAGTCAGATCGAGGTCATCCACGTCCCTTATGAGTTCTACATTTTGGATATAGAAACAGCCATCAGGCTCAATGCCTTTGAGCAGATCAGCGCGCTTATGCGTGGTCGATCCAACGTCCAGAACATCCAGTTCTCGCTCTTCGCAGATGATATTAACCAAAAGCGAGAGTAGTCTGCTGGTTGCTTCGTGAGGTGGTGAGGGACTCATTATTTCGAGATCTCCTTGATCGTAGGTGAGGCGAGGCACACTACAATTCTCATAGTTCTTGAGTAACTGCTCGTAGGTCTCCCAGGTAACGTTGCGGAGTACGAACCTTTCTTCGGCAGCTACGTCTCGAAAATTTAAAACCGTGGTCATGACATTTTCACTTTGCGGGAATGATTCTCTTACTAAAGTTTGAGCGACTTCAAATACTCTTTGAACTCGGGCGCGAGGTCCGGGCGTTTCAGCGCAAACTCAACCGTGGCGATTAGAAAACCCAGTTTGTCGCCCGCGTCATGGCGAGTTCCTTCAAAGCGTACGGCATAAAACGGGCGCTTCTTTAGAAGAGATCTCATTGCATCCGTGATCTGAATTTCACCGATGGCACCCGGCGTTGTGTTCTCGATTGCGTCGAAGATGTCTGGAGTAAGCACATAGCGTCCAATGATCGCGAGGTCTGACGGAGCTTCAGAAAATGGCGGCTTTTCGACCATGTCATTAACTTTAAAGATCCCATCCTCGATCTCATCGACATCAAGCACGCCGAAACGCGAGATAGCCTCTCCTGCCACCTGCATCGTGCCGATGACCGGGGCATCATACTTCTCGTAAACGTCGAGTAATTGCTGGAGGGCAGGCACCTCGGAATCGATGATGTCGTCACTCAGCATCACTGCGAATGGCTCATCGCCTACGCACTCTCGCGCCTGCAAGACCGCGTGGCCTAAACCCAGCGCTTCAGGTTGGCGAACGTAAATTACACGGGCTATTTCGGCGATTGCCCGAACCTGTTTGAGAAGTTCTGTCTTGCCTCGCTCTTCGAGGACTCTTTCCAGTTCGAACGAGACATCGAAGTGATCCTCCATCGTTACTTTGTTGCGACCAGTAACGATAACTATCGATTCAACTCCGGAGTTAACAGCTTCTTCGACGACATATTGAATGAGCGGTTTGTCTACGAGCGCCAACATCTCCTTGGGTGATGATTTGGTGGCGGGTAGAAACCTCGTTCCCAGACCGGCGGCTGGAAAAACGGCTTTTCTTACTTTTTGTGGCATCGTGAATTTGTTGTAACCGGCGGCGCAGGCGAACTGTCTTGACACACGCGTCCGCGGTCGGCTAGCGTGACGTCTTTCTAATGCTGAATGGTAAAGACAGTGTTTCTTACCATAGTTTGACGGAACAGGACAAATGCTGGATCTCAATTTCGTTCGGGATAATTTCGAACTTGTGCGAACTGCGCTTCAGACTCGGGGAGTCGCGCCGGAAGCTTTTGATGATTTCACTCGCGCTGATGCCGAGCGCCGGCGCGTGATCGCTGAATCAGATCAATTGAATGCCCGGCGAAATGCTGCCAGCCGCGAGATTGGCGGCCTGATGAAGGAGGGGCGCAAGGAGGAGGCTGAGGGTCGCCGGCTACAGGTAGGCGAGCTTAAGGAGCGCATTGCTGAACTCGATCGTTTACGCGAGCAGTCTGAAGCTCAGATGCGCGAGTTCCTTTCCACACTTCCTAACATTCCTCATGAGAGTGTTCCCGTTGGCCGGGATGAGTCAGCGAATGTTGAACGCAGACGTTGGGGCAATAAACCGGAGTTTGGTTTTCAACCAAAAGATCATGTCGATCTCGGAATAGGACTCGGTATACTCGATCTCGAACGGGCTGCCAAGATATCCGGAGCGCGCTTCGCGATCCTGAACGGGGCCGGCGCGCAATTGAGCCGCGCCCTCGTCAATTTCATGCTTGATGTGCAGACGCGTGAGAATGGTTACCGCGAAACCCTTCCACCCTTCATCGTTAATACGGCGACACTATTCGGTACTGCGCAGTTGCCTAAGTTTGAAGACGATCTCTTCAAGCTAACCGACGAACGCGGCCTCTATCTGATTCCAACGGGCGAAGTGCCGGTCACTAACTATCATCGGGATGAGATACTGGATGCTTCGGTGTTGCCGGTCAAGTTTGCCGCTTATTCGCCGTGCTTCAGATCGGAGGCAGGAAGTTATGGACGCGACACGCGCGGTATCTATCGTCAGCACCAGTTTGAAAAAGTTGAGTTGGTGAAAGTCACGTTGCCGGAGGCTTCTTACGACGAGTTGGAGTCGATGACACGAGATGCAGAATCGATCCTACAGAAACTGGGCTTGCATTATCGGGTTGTAGAGCACGTCACAGGCGACCTTGGATTCTCTGCGGCTAAATCGTATGACGTAGAGGTATGGCTGCCTTCATATAATGAGTTTAAGGAGATTTCATCGTGCTCTAATTGCACCGACTTCCAAGCGCGGCGGGCGCAGATTCGTTTTCGTAGGGCTGGTGGAGCGAAACCGGAATTCGTTCACACACTCAATGGTTCTGGGCTGGCGGTGGGCCGCACGTGGATTGCGATTCTGGAAAACTATCAGCAGCCAGACGGGTCGATCGTCATTCCGCAAGCCCTGCGACCTTACATGGGTGGTTTACGTGAGATTACGCCGGTGCATTTTTGAATTGCGATTTTTGATTTTTGATTTGGGTCACGTCGGATCATACTGCGCAGAACCATTTTAATGGTTTCCAAAATGAACCGGACACGAAAGGCAAGCCCCACATACGCATTCCGGCCATCATTACAGAATAGAATGAACCGGCTGGGAGTGGTGAGCCGAGGGAAACATCCTAACCAATTATTTGGTTGCGGCCAGGGCGCTGTGATCCCGAAGACAAAGCGAGTTCTGATTGAGTGGGCCTTTGTCAGGGTGTCCACTCAATCAAAAATCGGAAATCAAAAATCCAAAATCTATCGAATCCTCAATTCGAACGGCATCAGGTACATCGACTCGCCATTTCTCATGCGATCGAGGAGCATCATGTACCGAAAGGCACGCTTAGCATCTTCGGGAAGCGCTTCCAGAACAGCCTGGCGTTGTTTGGCACCGGCCGCCTCCTCATCATCACTTCCGGAACTCAAAAAATGCTGAAGCATCGTTCGCGGAACTGGAAGAATAACCCGACGCACCCCCTTGTCTGCGGGGATATTTGCCAGTTCCTTCGCAACTTCGATCGCCCGGTCAAGTCCGCCGAATTCATCGATCAAACCGCGCTCTTTTGCCTGGGCGCCTGTCCAAACACGGCCCCGGCCTACTGAGTCTACGTACTCGACGTCCCTATTTCGGCCGCGTGCGACCTTTGGAATAAAGTGGTCGTAATAAGTGGTATTGATCCACTCTTCGAACTTCGTACGTTCTTCTGGGGTAAATTGCTCCGTCTCGCGAAAAATTCCCGCCACCTTCCCGCGCAACACGTACTCATTCGAAATTCCCAGCCAATCGTAAAACTCCTTTACTACCGGCTTCCCTGCAAGGACTCCAATCGAACCTGTCACAGACGACGGTTGCGCGAGGATCTTACTGGCGCCGGCGGAAATGTAATAACCACCCGAGGCAGCGACGTCACTCATCGAAATAACTACCGGCTTCTTCTGCTTAGCAACTTCGATCGCATTCCAGATGACATCTGAAGCCAGCCCCGAGCCACCCGGGCTATTAACCCGAATCACAATTGCTTTAATCGTCTTGTCTTCGCGGGCATCTTTCAGCGTCCTCACCATAGTGGCCGAGCCAATTGAAGTGCCTCCGGTTGGACTACTCTGTGAGCTGCCGGAGTTAATGTCGCCCATTGCATAGATCACTGCGATCTTCTCGCCCTCATTCAAACCTAGAGATTCTGATCGCACCTGGCGATACTGTGTGCCAGTTATAAGTCGAAGCTCATCAGTCTCTTTGTACCCAAGTTGTGTCTTTATCTGTTTCTCGAGGTCTTCGCGATAGGCGACCTCATCTATCAATCCGGTCTCTTTGGCCCGGCTAGCGCTGTAGGGGGCGTTGTCAATGATTGAACGGACCTCATCCGCGGTTTTGCTTCGGGCTTTGGCGATTGTTTCCACATAACGACTGAAGAGATCGTCAAGGAAGGAGTTAACGTATTCCCGGTGCGCTTCGGACATCTCTTTCCGGGTAAACATGTCGGCGGCAGTCTTGTATTCGCCGATCTTATAGATGTCGGGATAGATGCCCAGCTTATCCAGCGAACCGCGAAAGAACATCACATCCGCTGCCAGTCCCGTTACGAAAAGCTCTCCCGGGGGAGCAACATAGATACGGTCGCAGGCTGTTGCGATGTAGTACTCTTTATTCAGACCCAACTCCAGATAGGCATAGACGGGCTTACCCGAAGAGCGAAAGTCGGTGATTGCGTCACGAATATCCTCGGCCTTGCCCCAACCAGCGCCAGACATGTCTACTTCGAGCAGAATGGCGCTGATACGTTTGTCAACTTTGGCTTTCTTGAATTGAAGCACCAGACTCGAAAGGGACTGATCGGCGCCACCGAAGAAGCGCCGAAATGGATCGTAGGGGACGTAGTCAGGCAGGGGACCAGCTACGCGTAAGACAAGCACACTATTGTCGCGAACTGCGGGTTCGCGATACCGAAATGAGGTGACGAGGAGCGCAATCCCCGCAACAGCGACAATAGCTACAACCAGCACGACGCTGGCGATAATGAGTATGATTTTTCGTCCTGACATTGCCATAATGGGTTCCTATCGAAAAGTTAAATTAGGATGGTTACTTAGTGTAATAAAATCACGCGTTAAAGTGTACGCAGGTACGGGGCGAAAGGTTTTGCCGCAATACGAAATGATCCACGAAATAACACTAAGTTTGATTGCGCGAATCGGCAATTTGGGG
>DATKDA010000030.1:0-4979 GCA_035512935.1 Pyrinomonadaceae bacterium
GAGGTGGACCGATATCTCCGGATTGGTTTCAAAGGCAGATTCAAACCAAACAACGCATTAAAGGGAAGTGGCAATTGTGTAGTTTTCATCATTGCCCTATCCTGATTCGGGGCGTTAGAGGTACAAAAGAAACAGTTGAGAAAAACCAGGGGACTTGAAGCATGAAGCAGCAAACGCATTCTCAAGTGGAACAACACGATACGGTCAAGCAGAAGTACGACCAGGCACAGAGTGATGGGCGCTATGACGAAGGAATGGCAAGGATGGCTCTGTACCATAATCATTGCCAGGACCCGGTGATCTTTCAAACTCTCGGCGATATTCGGGGGAAGTCACTGCTGGATCTGGCATGCGGCGACGGCTTCTATACGCGACGATTCAGAGAATGCGGGGCCAACCCTGTGATCGGGATGGATTTGTCTCCGAAGCAAATCGAGCGGGCTGTCGCGATCGAACAGCGCGAGCCACGGGGTATCGAGTACTTTGTCGGCGACGTCACGTCACTCAATTTGGAACGCCGAGTCGATGTAGTGACCGCAATTCATTTGCTGCATTATCTTCAGAATGCGGCGGAGTTAGAATCGGCGTTGAGCAGGATTCATGAGACCCTCTTTGATGGCGGCCAATTTGTCACGATGATTGCTAACCCAGAGTTCGATTTAGAAAAGCACGACTCGTCGGATTCCAGGACGAAGTTTGGCTATTACTTTTCAATGGCTGAACCTGGCAATGGTGGTCTGTTGCGATTCCATCCCGGAGGATTTGAGAAAGAGCGAGAATTGACCATTGAGTTTCGAAGGTGGGAACGAGCCTTTTTGAACGCGATCTCAGGCGGGGTGGGCTTTACTTCGGAATGGCACGACCCGTTCATTAGTGCTGAGGGTCTTAAGGAATATGGGTCCAGTTTCTTCGACAACTACCTTGCCAATCCTCAGAGCAAGCTTCTGCGGCTGACCAAGAATGGGTAGTGGCATTCTGCCTCTTGATTTTTGAGAGGCAGAGCAAACCACCATCGTCGCATGTCCTCAACCGAAAGTAATGTGATGCCGGCGCGCGAAAGAGCACACCCAATGAAGAGTGACCACTAAATTAAAATCACGTGAGTGAGGCAATAACTAACTAAAATGGCAGATCAATGCAGAGACCAATCACGATTCAACAAGATGCAATTCATCCCTTTGATCTGTTTTCTCATCATTGGTTTCGTGGCGTACGGCATCACATCTCACTCGCAGCAGCTATCATCTGATCGCGCCGAACGCTTCCGCACAATGTCGAAAACGGCCGAAGAGCGAGGTTTGGCGGAACCGTTTAAGGGCGTGACCACAGACGGCAATGTCATCCCCGGTCTGTTTCCGGTTCGCTCAACCGGGGTCTCTACCGCGCCCGTTCGTAACGCCGCCGAAACCTTCCTCGCCACCTTAAGCCCCGAGCAACGTACGAGGACAATGTTTCCGGTTGACGATCCGGAATGGCGCAAGTGGATGAACCAGCACTTCTACATCCGGCAGGGCACGGGCTTCAAAGAAATGACTGAGGCACAGCGCGAGGCCGCCTTCGGTCTGCTGCGCGCCTCGCTCAGCGCCAAGGGTCTGAAGCAGTCGCGCGACATCATGCGACTCAACCACACGCTGGCTGAACTCAATAACAACAACTTTGAGGAATACGGGGAGTGGCTTTACTGGATCACTGTAATGGGTGCGCCTTCTGACAAGGAACCCTGGGGCTGGCAGCTCGATGGCCACCACTTGATCATCAACTACTTCGTGCTAGGCGACCAGGTGGTGATGACGCCGACTTTCATGGGCTCCGAACCAGTAACTGCCACCTCCGGTAAGTACAAAGGCACGACCGTCATGCAAGACGAGCAAAACCGTGGTCTGACATTTATCAATGCCTTGGATGAGTCGCAACTACGGAAGGCGATCATCGAAGTCTCCAAGACCCGCAACAACACTTTGGCTGAAGCGTTCAAGGACAACGTGGTCCTCGAATACGTTGGCATTCGTGCCGTGGATTTGACGGGGAAGCAGAAAGATCAGTTGCTTGATCTAATCGGCGAGTACGTGCGGAACATGCGCGACGGTCATGCGAAAATAAAGATGGATGAAGTGCGCCAGTATCTGGACCAGACTTGGTTCGCCTGGATCGGCGGGACAGGTCCGAACAGCGTATTCTACTACCGCATTCAGAGTCCGGTAATCTTGATTGAGTTCGATCATCAGAATCCCGTCGCACTGCGGCATCTGGAACGCGGTAAGCCCACACGCGAACATATCCACTCGGTGGTGCGGACGCCGAACGGGAATGATTATGGTAAGGATCTACTGCGGCAACATTACAAGCAGCACCCCCACCCGCATTAGGTTTGAGGACACGACTCAAATCCTCGCACCGCATAGGGGTAACCCCGGAGGGGTCGAATGTTTATAGCGACCGCCGCCGCCGATGGCCTCCCACCCTTTTTAAAGGGTGACATGTTTATAGCTTCCAGTGCGCCTATGAACCTCCGGCGCGGTTCGGAGCGACGGAACTCAGATCGTGTGTTACCTTGAAAGCTCATTCCGCCGCTCCGAACCGCGCCAGTTGGGTAGAACGCGAAATACGCCGCCAGCAGATGCAACCGAGTGCGGAGCGGGAATTGACCGATGATGATATGCAGCAGTCGCTGGTTAATTTCTGGACCACAATGCACGGAGTTAAGCCGCCTAGGAAGAAGTCTGAAGACCCGGAGACCTGAGATCGCCAGCGTAAAATATCTTTTAGCTAAATTTTTGTTGTCCAGGAAGACAGCGATCCACGAAACCACATCGAACTTCGTTTCATGTCACGCTGGGTGTGACTTTCAATCCCTTTCTTTTTAAAACCAGTAGTGATCCGCGAAGTAACACTAAGAGTTCCTCATGCAGTTGCTGCTCAAGTTTTTTCTGGATAGAAATCCGAAATACCGGTCAACCTTCCTGCCGGGCCAATGCATCCATAACCCAGCCGAAATAACCCGTTCCAGCTTTTCGGCCCAGGCGATACAAACCAGTCTCCCCTCCTAAAGCGTCTCCCCATTAACTGTCTTCACTCGCTTCAGGAGGCAACATGAAACCCGCATTGCTCTTTACTCTTCTCTGCCTAGTAGTGTGCGACGTTCAAGCCCAAACAAAAGTGGCCCGAGCTTCCCGCCCGGGGAATCATGCGTCAACTCTTAACTCACCGGTCACCTTGCCTATTCGACGGGTCATTCTTTATAGCAATGGCGTCGCTTACATCGAGCGACGCGGTCGAGTCAGTGGTCGCGCCGAAGTCAATCTTGCCTTCAAGCAGTCTCAGGTCGATGATGTCCTGAAATCGATGGTGGTGCTTGATCTGGGTAACGGTCGCATAGGGGCAGTCAGCTACAACTCATCAACGCCGGCCACAGCGCGAATGTCCGAGATACCCTTTGCGATCGCAGCCACAACGAACGGCAACAACAACGGGGGGCTGGCCGGAGTACTGGCTCAACTCCAGGGAGCCCGTGTCGCAGTTAGCATTGGCGCCCGCATTGTCACCGGCGCGGTAATTACGGTCGAAGCACGCTCTTCTCAGATAGAACCCGGGAAGCCATCCAAGGTGCATCATCGTCTTGTAATTGCGACAGTTACGGGCGAGCTGAGCGACTTTGATCTGGCTGAAGTCCGTTCGGTGAAACTGGTCGATGAAGGCACACGCCGCGATCTGAATGAATTTGCTTTTGCGGCAGCTTCAGCGCGCAGACGTGACGCAAAGACAATAGTGGTCACATCCGACGGCGACGGCGAGCGCGAACTGGTCGTAAGTTACACTATCGCTGCTCCGATCTGGAAAACGACATATCGCGTAGTCTTGGATCGTACTGGGAAACCGTTCTTTCAAGGCTGGGCTATTGTCGACAACGTCAGTGAGGAGAATTGGACCAACATCCAACTCTCGCTGATCTCCGGCTCTCCAATCTCCTTTATTCAGCCAATTCAGAATCCGGTTTATCGTTACCGGCCAATTATCCCGCTTTCAGAAAGGTTAAATCTGCGGCCACAACTGCACGAGCCGGGTATGGGAAGTGGCAGTGGCCCCACAGGATCGCTTAGCGGACAGATCAGGGATTCGGTAGGCGCCATAATTCCCGGCGCCAAGATCGTCATAGTCAACACAGCCAGCAACGTCAGTGTTGAAGTAACAACTGATGGCGAGGGATTCTACCGCGCTCCAAGTCTCCCGGCTGGAACCTATACATTGAAAGCTTCAGCGCCCGGTTTTAACCAGTCCGTTGTAACCGGCTTGAACATCGATCCCGGAGGGCGGTCCAGTTATGATCTAAATCTGGATGTGGGTAGCGTTACTGAACAGGTAAACATTACCGCTGACACCGGAAATCTTGATGGATCGTCAAACTTTATTGCCAATGGAATCATTAACAACCTTGGTGTAGCAAATCGACGAACACTGAGTAACTTAATCGCTGGAGCCGGTTCTGGCGTCCAAGCCGGGACGATAACCAGCGATCTCGGGGACCTCTTCGAGTATCGCATCGACCATCCCGTCACTGTGTCCCGGGATCGTTCGGCATTGATTCCTATCCTGCAAACTCGCATGGACGGCGAGCGTGTCTCAATCTATAACGAGGCAGCGCAGGCCAATCGGCCCATGAGCGGCTTGATCCTGAAGAATACGTCGGCCCTTACACTCGAAGATGGTTCGTTAACAGTGCTTGATGGCGATGCTTATGCGGGCGAGGCGTTAATGCAACGGCTCAGACCCGGAGAGGACAGACTGATCTCCTTTGCGCTGGATCTTGGCACGCTGGTAACGGCACGCGCGGAGGAGAACCGAACGCCGACTTTCATGGTGCAGGCCGTAAATGGCAATACGCGCTCATTACTATGAGATGCGCAGGAAAGTATACACACTAGTCAACCAGACAGATCGCGCGCGCACCGTCTACCTCGAGCACCCGATTGATGACGATGACG
>DATKDA010000031.1:0-13284 GCA_035512935.1 Pyrinomonadaceae bacterium
TCAATCTTCATGGGCGATTGCGGCTCAATGTTCATCGGGTTCTTTCTCGCCAGCGCCGCACTGGTCAACCTTGCTGGGGGACGATCGCGAAGCCTGCTTCCGGTTCTCGCGGTCCCTATCCTCGTGCTCTTTATTCCCATCTTCGACACTACGTTTGTAACCATCCTGAGAAAGCTTTCGGGTCGCGCGGCTTCTCAAGGTGGACGTGACCATACGTCGCACCGCCTCGTTGCCCTGGGAATGTCGGAACGCAACGCTGTCTGGATGCTCTACGGCTTTTCTGCGCTTTCTGGAATGCTGGCCGTCGTTGTGCAGAACGTCCAACTGGATGTCAGTCTTGCCGCAATTGCGAGCTTTACCGTTCTCCTCACGCTAATTGGAGTGTATCTGGCCGGTGTCAAGGTCTACGACGAAACTGAAGAGGCGCTCGCTCTGAAAGAGAAGCCGCTCTATACATTTCTCGTTGATGTCTCTTACAAGCGGCGAATCTTCGAAGTCTTACTCGATCTCGTATTGATTATCCTGTCTTACTGGTGCGCTTACGCGATCCTGTTTGGCGCCTTCGAAACCGGTGGCGCATGGACGCTCTTCCTGCGCACATTGCCCGTCATCGTTTTCATTAAGATGGCGACGTTTCTTGTGATGGGGGTCTATCGCGGGCTCTGGCGTTACACCAGCCTTGACGATCTGATTGTCTTCGCTAAAGCAATCATTGTAAGTTCCGTCTTTAGCGTGCTGGCGATCCTGTTTGCTTTCCGCTTCGAAGGTTTTTCCCGCACGGTCTTTGTTGTCGATGGCATTTTAATGTTCATGTTCCTGGCGGGAAGCCGGATGGCCTTTCGACTACTCAGGGTCGTCTTGCCCTCAACGAATGGGCGTTCAGGGCGCCGCGTCCTGATCTATGGAGCAGGTGATGGTGGCGAGTTATTGCTGCGCGAACTGACAAATAATCGGGAACTGGACTATCTCCCTGTCGGGTTTCTCGACGACGATCCCGCGAAGAGTGGGAAGGTCATTCATGGATTGAAGGTGTTCTCTGCCAATGGTGATTTGAGTCTCGTCTGCAAACAACAGCGGGCAGACGAAGTTCTGATTTCAAGTAGAAGGATGTCCAAAGAACGTCTGCACGACGTTATGCAATGTTGCGAGCAAAATGCCATCACTGTCAGACGCATGCGAATCACCATCGAAGACCTGAGCAAAAACGTTCTGCACGATCGACTTTAGTATGCCGCAATTGATCTATTTCGATACCCGGAATCAAACCGTACGCGTGCTGCTGGTGGTGGCTGTTTTGCTCGCGCTGATCTGGTCTTTGTTTGTTGTGCGCTGGTATCTGGGCAATATGATGGCCGATTACCTTGATCTGAACGACAGCGAGTCTACTGCTGCGAGGCGAGCTGTTTCGCTTGGCCCGAGCGATCCATTGACCCATTGGCGGCTGGGAGAGTTTACACAGAGGCGATTGCCTCCCGACCAAATGCCGGAAGCTGTAAGACAGTATGAGATAGCGGTAAGCCTCTCTCCCAACGACTACAGGCTCTGGATGGCGTTTGGGACTTCGCTTGAACAGATTGGTGAGGTGCAGCGAGGCGAGCAGGCTTTGCGCCGCGCCGTAGCATTAGCGCCTTCCTACGCGCTACCGCGTTGGTATCTCGGCAACCTGCTGCTGCGCAGCGGAAGATATGACGAATCGTTCGTAGAGTTGCGACAGGCAAGCGAAGCGAATATCGAGCTACGACCGCAAATCTTTAATCTTGCCTGGGAGGTTTATAGTGACGACTTTGATTCCCTGACTACAGCCGTCGGCGTCACACCCGAGGCTCGCGCGGACTTTGCCGCCTACCTGGTCGGCCGTGAGAAGGTCGATGAAGGTATTCGACTCTGGAACACACTTGGCAGTGAGGAAAAGATGGCAAACCGCGCAATGGGCGAGAGAATTGTCACCGCACTCATTAAGGCCCAACTGTTTCATAAGGCCATCGATATCTCGAATGATGTGGTTGCCACCTCAGGTTATAGCGCGAAAGTCGGCGAACTTGTGAATGGCGGGTTCGAGGACGAGGTCCCCCGAGGCGCAGGTGCAGCGTTTAGCTGGCAAGTCGGCTCGGTGCAGGCCGTACAAGTGGGAATCGACCCTCAGCGTGGTCATCTAGGCTCGCGTAGCTTGAGGCTCGTCTTTCAGGTGCGAACAGGAATTGATGCGATAAAGCTTTCCCAACTCGTGCCCGTTTTGCCCGAGCAGCAGTACGAATTAGAATTCTATCTCCGCACATTCAAGTTAGAAGGGACAGGAACCCCGATAGTTGAAATTGTGGATGCGGTAAACGGCTCAGTGCTGGGCGTCTCACAGCCGGCGCCAAATGGAACAACAGAATGGCACCGCATCACCTTTAGCTTCAAGTCACCACCAAAAAGCGAAGCTATAGAAATCCGAATAAACAGGGCCCCCTGCGAAGACAAAACGCTTTGTCCGATTTTTGGCAACGTTTGGTACGATGACTTCAGTCTCAAGCTCAGAAATTAACCAACTGCCAACAGCGACGGTTGAAACCCCGGCCCCGGCCTCCCCGACCCGCCATCGCGTCGAGCACTCGCTTGCGAGCCGATTCGTTTTTCTGACTCTGTGTCTCGCGATTGTGCTCTCAGCCCTCGCCTTCGGCACAGTGCATTACTGGGCGCTGGGAGCATTTAGCCTGGGCGCGCTCGCAATCCTCATCCTCTGGGCGTGGGATGCCTGGCAATTAGGCACCCTTCGGATTAGCACGAATATTCTGCAACTGCCTTTAATCGGCATGCTCCTGTTGGGCATCGTGCAACTCCTGCCGCTGCGCAGTCACACTGATACCTCGGCACTCTCAATTGGCGCAGTAAGAAGCCTTTCGTTTGATCCTTATTCAACGAGACTTGTTCTCGTGCAAGTGCTTGCCCTTCTCATCTATTTTGCGGCCACGCTGGTGTTTACGGACAGTCCTCGCCGCCTGCGACAACTCGTAAGGACCATTATCATCTTTGGGTTTTGTCTCGCTATCTTCGGCCTTACTCAGTCGTTCACCAGCACTAATCGCGTTTACTGGTTTCGGGAATTGTCACAAAGCACTGCCTTTGGCCCGTTTATCAACCGGCATCACTTTGCAGGCTATATGGAATTGACGCTGGCGCTTCCGCTGGGCCTGCTTTTTGCCGGCGCGATAGAACGAGATAAGAGATTCATCTACCTTTTCGCAGCTGGACTCATGGGAGTGGCATTGATTATGACGAACTCCCGTGGCGGAATTATCAGTTTGGTGGCTCAGATCCTATTTTTAGCCGCCATCGCTGGATTCCGACGCAGCCATCGCAGCCGTGAGCAGCATAAGGGTAAGAATCGGATAAGGAACGCAGCTTTACGCGCCGGTCTCGCCCTTGCTTTGGTTATCAGTCTGTTCGCCGGTGTAGTTCTGTTGGGTGGAGAATCGGCGTTGAGCCGCTTTGTCGGCACGGTACACTCGGATGACCCTACGCAGGGGCGCAGTCACTTTTGGAGTGTCACCCTCGACATCATTAAAGAGTACCCCATGCTAGGAACTGGCCTGGGGGCATTTGGTGTTGTTTACACTCGATACGATACCCGCAACGGGCTCTACAGGCTTGAGCAGGCCCACAATGACTATCTCCAGGTCTTTGCGGACGGCGGAATTGTGGGCGCGGCTCTTGCGCTATTCTTTGTGGTGATGTTATTTCGCATCGCATTTTTGCGGCGTGAGTCAGAAGATCCTTTCAGGCGAGGCGTGGCCATCGGCGCTCTCGCGGGATGTTTTGCGGTGCTGATCCATAGCTTCTTTGATTTCACCTTGCATACGACCTCGAATGCCCTGCTTTTCTTGATTTTGGCGGCATTGGCGACAATGAATGGGAGGGTCGAGCAAGCGTATCCGCGTCGCCGAAGACGACGTCGCAGCCGATCCAGTCTTGAGTCTCGGGTGCGAGAGAGCGTGTAAAGCTCCTTCTCAATCAAGGCAAAAGTGCGCTCGCCAGTGGCAATTTTGCTGGCCGGAACCACCTTTTTTGTTTATGGGGATTTACTTTTTGGCTTTCTACGTATAATACTGACTACTCCCCCAAGACTTTACTGGCTCCAATCCCCCCTTTTTGGAGGCCCCCTACCCAGGGAGCCCATGGAATCGCCCTATTTACTTGAGGTTCTCGTCTGGGAGCCCTCGATTACATTGAGTGGGCGCCCCCCCTATTCAAAAACAACTCTCTCAGGAAAACCCGATGAGCACTGAAACTGCGACCACCAACTCTCTGGACACCAAACTCCTTCTTAAAACTCTGATGGCATTCAAGAAAGGCGATTTTTCCGCGCGGCTGCCGGATGATTGGAGCGGCGAGGCCGGCAAGATTGCCGAGACTCTCAACGACATCATCGAGCTCACGGAAGAAACAGCCAAAGAAATGCAACGCGTCAGCCGAGTCGTGGGAAAGGAGGGAAAGATCGTACAACGGGCAACCCTGCCCGCCGCCGGCGGTTCTTGGACAAAGCTCGTGGACAGCGCCAACTTGCTGATCGATGACATGGCCCGGCCAACAAGCGAGATGGTGCGCGTGATCGGCGCTGTCGCGAACGGCGATCTCTCACAAAGAATGGCGCTCGAAGTCGAAGGCCGGCCACTTAAGGGTGAGTTTCTCAGGACGGTAAAGATCGTCAACTCAATGGTGGATCAGCTAGGCTCGTTCGCCTCCGAAGTGACGCGCGTGGCGCGCGAAGTAGGTACCGAGGGCAAGCTCGGTGGTGAGGCAAAAGTAAAGGGCGTGGCAGGCACCTGGAAGGATTTGACTGACAGCGTGAACTCGATGGCGAGCAACCTCACCAGCCAGGTACGCAACATCGCCGAAGTTACCACCGCGGTGGCGAAAGGTGATCTGTCGAAGAAGATCACGGTGGATGTGAAGGGCGAGATTCTGGAACTGAAGAATACGATCAACACGATGGTGGACCAGTTGAACTCGTTCGCGTCCGAGGTGACGCGCGTGGCGCGCGAGGTGGGAACCGAAGGAAAACTGGGCGGGCAAGCCGACGTGCGTGGGGTCGCAGGCACCTGGAAGGATCTGACCGACAACGTGAATTCGATGGCCAGCAACCTGACGGGACAGGTGCGCAACATCGCAGAGGTGACGACGGCGGTGGCGAAGGGCGACCTGTCGAAGAAGATCACGGTGGATGTGAAGGGCGAGATCCTGGAGTTGAAAGACACGATCAACACGATGGTGGACCAATTGAACTCGTTTGCATCGGAAGTGACGCGTGTGGCGCGCGAAGTAGGGACGGAAGGGAAGCTGGGGGGCCAGGCCGACGTCCGAGGGGTGGCGGGTATCTGGAAGGATTTGACTGACAATGTGAATTCGATGGCCAGTAACCTCACGGATCAGGTTCGGGGTATTGCTCGGGTCGTAACGGCGGTGGCGAATGGAGACCTCCAACGCAAACTGATCGTTGAGGCGAAGGGCGAAATTGCTGAACTGGCGAACACAATAAACAACATGACTGACACGCTCGCCACGTTCGCCGATCAGGTGACGTCGGTGGCGCGTGAAGTAGGTGTCGAAGGAAAACTGGGTGGTCAGGCGTACGTGCCTGGCGCCTCCGGGACCTGGCGCGACCTGACCGACAACGTCAATGGACTGGCGGCAAACCTGACCACTCAGGTCCGAGCCATTGCGGAAGTCTCGACCGCGGTAACGAAAGGCGATCTCACGCGCTCGATTACGGTTGAGGCCCAGGGTGAGGTTGCGGCGCTGAAGGACAACATCAACGAAATGATTCTCAACCTCAAGGACACCACGCAGAAGAACATGGCGCAGGATTGGCTGAAGACAAATCTTGCTCGTTTCACCAGGATGCTCCAGGGGCAGCGCGACATGACTACGGTCGCTCAGATGGTCTTATCGGAATTGTCTCCCCTGGTTGGCGCACAACAAGGTCTGTTCTTTGTAAACCAGTCCGTGAACGGGCAACCGGTCATGAAATTGCTGGGGTCCTACGCCTTTAAGAAGCGCAAGAACGCCAATGAGTTTCGGCCCGGCGAAGGTTTGATCGGCCAGTGTATGCTCGAACGCGAGCGTATTCTCCTGAACTCAGTCCCCGGGGACTATACCCGAATACAATCAGGTCTGGGCGAGGCAAACCCGCTGAATATCGTAGTGTTGCCGGTCCTTTTCGAAGGCGACGTAAAAGCAGTAATCGAGCTCTCAAGCTTTAACGCCTTCAGCGATACCCACCTCACCTTCTTAGACCAGTTGACTGAGAGCATTGGCATAGTTCTTAACACGATTGCGGCTAACACGCGCACAGAAGATCTCCTGCTGCAATCACAGTCCCTTACTGCTGAACTGCAAAGTCAGCAGGACGAACTCAAGAAGACCAACGAGCAACTCGAAAAGCAAGCCGAGTCGCTCCGCAAGTCGGAAGAGCTTCTAAAGAGCCAGCAGGAAGAGCTGCAAAAGACCAACGATGAGTTGCAGGAGAAAGCGACTTTGCTTGCCCGGCAGAAAGCAGAGGTTGAAGCCAAGAATCGTGAGGTTGAGGAAGCGCGCTGGGCAATGGAAGAAAAGGCTGAGCAGTTGGCGCTGACCTCAAAATACAAGTCGGAGTTTCTGGCTAACATGTCCCATGAATTGAGGACGCCACTTAACAGTATGCTGATCCTCTCTCAACAGCTCTCGGATAACCCCGAGAAGAACCTTTTACCAAAGCAGGTGCAGTTCGCCGAAACCATCTATTCCTCCGGCTCGGACCTTCTGACGCTGATCAATGACATCCTGGATCTCTCCAAGATCGAGTCAGGCATGATGGGAATCACCGTAACGGAAACGTCATTGGCTGCCATCACCAGTCAAGTCGAGCGAAGTTTCCATCAAATTGCCCAGGATAAGGGCCTTCAATTTCTCGTCCAGGTTAGCGAGGCCGTCGCGCCCTCCATTTACACGGACGACAAGCGATTACAGCAGATTCTCAATAACCTGCTTTCAAATGCCTTCAAATTTACAGAGAATGGTTTCGTGACCCTGCGGATTGAACTGGCGCCTGCCGATGAGAAGTACCATCTCGAATCGCTGAACCGGTCCGGCGAAGTTCTGGCGTTCTCGGTCACTGATACGGGGGTCGGCATTCCCCCCGAAAAGCAAAGGATTATTTTCGAAGCGTTCCAGCAGGCCGACGGCACAACCAGCCGTAAGTACGGCGGCACTGGATTGGGTCTTTCTATTAGCCGCGAAATTGCGCGGCTCTTAGGCGGAGAGATTCGCGTAATCAGCAATATCAATGCAGGCAGCACATTCACCCTTTACATCCCGCGTGTACACACACCGTTCCTGGCGTCGCAAAACACGGTGCCAGCCAAACGGGTAGAAGCCGCGTGGACATCGGCTGAGATTTTTGACAAACAGGCAGAGTCGGTGCTGTCGAGCGAGGCTGCAATTCACGATGATCGCTACGAGATCGACGAGAGCCATCGAGTGGTTCTAATCGTGGAGAGTGACGTAAGATTTGCACGCACCTTGTTGAAACTTGCACGCGCGGAGGGCTTTAAGGGAGTCGTCGCGACCACAGGTAACCTGGCTCTCGCGCTGGCCCGGAAATATCGCCCCGACGCAATTACTCTCGAAATCAGATTGCCTGATCGGGACGGTTGGACGGTGCTCGATCGGCTAAAGCACGACGCCCAAACCAGCCACATCCCGGTACACATTATTTCGCGTGAGAGTAATCGCCGGCGAGCATTGGAACAAGGCGCTCTCACATATCTGGAAAAATCCGCAGGCACCGAAGAGTTAATCGGATTACTGCGAAAGATTGCGGACTTCTGTGAACGCCGTATCAAGAAGCTTCTTATTGTCAAGGACGATGAGATGCAGCGTCACAGCGTTGTTGATTTAATCGGCAATAGCGACATCAAGACGACGGCCGTCTCATCCGGCGAAGAAGCGCTCGCTGCCTTACAGGAGGATCGCTTCGATTGTGTTGTAATGGATCTGAAACTGCCTGACATGAGCGGGTTTGAACTGATTGAAAACATTCAGAAGGACCTCCACCATCGTCAACTCCCAATTATCGTGTACCCGCGCAGCGATCTCTCACGCAAAGAAGAGATCCACCTGAAGAAGATTGGCGAAGAAACTGTTATCAAAGAGGCAGATTCGCCGGAACGCCTGCTTGCTGAGACCGCTCTCTTGCTGCATCGGGAAGCGGCAAACTTGCCCCGACCCAAACGAGAGATTATTGAAGAATATCAACGACGCGATCCGGTGCTGGCGGGCCGGAAGGTTTTGGTAGTTGATGACGACGTGCGAAATATCTTCGCGCTCACAAGCGTCCTTGAAGCCCAAAAAATGGAAGTACTTCACGCAGAAAATGGTCAAGAGGGGATCGATCTCTTGAAGGCCGTTCCAGACATCGACGCCGTTTTGATGGACATCATGATGCCGGAGATGGACGGCTACGAAGCGATCAGCGCAATACGCAAGATCGAAGAGTTCCGGGAGCTTCCCGTGATTGCTTTGACCGCCAAAGCGATGAAGGTTGATCGTGATCGATGTCTTGAAGTAGGCGCGTCTGACTACATCTCAAAACCGCTGGACATCGAGCAGCTTTGCTCGTTGCTGCGTGTCTGGCTTTACCGGCGAGATGACCAACCTATGGAGTAGATCATCAGCATTGCTAGATCCATGAAGCCTGAAGAGAAGATAAACATTTTGTTGGTGGATGACAGCCGGTCTAACCTCCTGGCCCTCGAAGCCATTTTGCAGGCGCCTGATCGCAACCTCATCCGGGCGGTCTCAGGAGACGATGCCCTCCGCTTTCTCCTGGATTCTGAAGTTGCCGTTATTCTCATGGATGTATACATGCCTGGAATCGACGGTTTACAGACTGCGGAACTCATCCGGGGGCGGGAAAGATCGCGCGACGTGCCAATCATCTTTCTTACGGCGGCCACCACGGGTCAGCGGCATCTTACCCGGGGATACTCTCTCGGCGCGGTTGACTACATCGTCAAGCCGGTCGAGCCGGAAATTTTGCGATCAAAAGTAGCGGTCTTCGTTGATCTGTTTAAGAAGACGCGCGAGATCAAACGCCAGGCCCAACTGCTGCACGAGAAGAATCTGCAACTGGAAAATGCGAACCTGGCTCGCCTTAATATGTTGATCGCGTTAGGACAGGAGCTGACGGCAGAACGTGGACCGGAACAGGTTCTGAAGAAGTTTTGTAAAGCCGCGCGCCACATTGTTGCCGCTGAGTATGCGGCGGTTGGTTTGCTTGATACCAGGAATACAACGCTCCGTTACTTCTTCGATTGTGGTCCAAACAGTGAAGGGGGCGCAAACGCTCCCACGGTCTCTGAGGACCTCCTTAACGCTTTGCTGAAGGACAGGCGGCCGCTGCGGTTAAATGATGCCGACGAAATCGGATTTCGAGCCACAGCCGAAGTGGGCAGGGTTCAGTCATTTCTCGGCGCTCCCATCCCCTTATCCACTAAGGGCCTGGGATGGGTCTATCTAATCAACAGGATTGGTGCGGATGGATTTAACGAAGCTGATGAACGCCTTGCCGAGACGCTGGCTACGCAGGTGGCAATTGCCTATGAAAATGCGGCTCTTTATGCAGAGGCTCAAACTCATGCGAGTGAATTGCGGTTCGAAGTGGCCGTACGCAAGCAGGCAGAGGAGGAACGGGCCGAACTGCTTACGCGCGAGCAGGCCGCGCGCGCCGAGGCAGAAGCTGCTAATCGGATCAAAGATGATTTTCTTTCCACACTCTCCCATGAGTTACGGACACCCCTTACAGCCATCCTGGGGTGGAGCGAACTAATTCGCAGAAGTGGTTTTGATAACACCGTGTTGACTCGAGCGCTTGAAACCATCGAACGTAACGCCCGCTCACAGTCAAAATTGATCGACGATCTGCTCGATGTCTCCCGCATTATTACTGGAAAGATCCGCATCCACGTCCGTCCTGTCGAGATCCAGACGGTTGTTAATACAGCCCTCGAGGGAGTACGTCCTGCACTTGAAGCTAAGGAAATCCAGGTCGAAACAGATTTTGATTCGACTAGCTGTCTGGTATTGGGTGACGGTAACCGCTTACAGCAGGTCTTCTGGAATCTCCTCAATAATGCCGTCAAATTCACGCCGTCCGGCGGCCACGTTAAGGTCGCGGTGCAAAAGAGCGGCTCAGAAGTGCAGGTCGTAGTAACGGATAGCGGAATCGGGGTCGAACCGGAATTCATACCCTACGTTTTTGAGCGGTTTCGTCAGGCTGACGGCAGCACCACAAGGACACATGGCGGTTTGGGGCTTGGCCTGGCAATCGTGCGCCACCTGGTCGAACTCCACGTCGGAAGGGTCGAGGCCCGGAGTGAGGGCAGGAATCGAGGAGCAAGCTTCACAGTTACCTTGCCGCTGGCCGTAGGTGAAAGTGGCCCTAATGACCGCAATCAGGAGGAACCCAGAAGAAGCAAAACGCAGGACGAATCGCAGCGGTTGGACGGGCTGAGAATTCTTGTTGTCGATGACGAAGCTGATGCGCGCGAGTTGATCGCCGCCATTCTCGCAAACCGTGGCGGTAACGTGCGTTGCTGCGTTTCGGCTGCCGAAGCGCTTGAGGCTTTCGAAGAGTGGAACCCCGACCTGCTGGTTAGTGACGTAGGAATGCCGGTAGAGGATGGCTACAGCCTGATCGGAAAGATCCGCAGGCGCGAGGTCGGGACAGCAAGACCGCTTCCGGCAATTGCGCTAACTGCCTATGCCTCAAACGAAGATCGCACGCAGGCGCTTTCTGCTGGTTACCAGATGCATCTGTCTAAGCCTGTTGACCAGAAGACCCTTCTCAATGCGATAGCCACCGCGCTCGGTCCACGGTCCAATGGCTAAACCATCACCTGCGCCAAGACATCAGTGAACAATCTTGGTTGAATAAAGAATCGCGTACATGGTGTCCTGGTGGCGGGCAAATTCTTTACCCGTCGTCGCCAACATTAGATTTACCATCTGGACCTGTCCAGCATAGTCCCTATATGCGAGCCACTGGAGACGGCGGTGGCCGTCCGGGCTTTCGGGATTCGATTCACGAAACTGAACCCCCTTCAGTCCATCAATCTCAATCCACTTCAGTTCATCCACCTCGCCGTTGTCCATACGAGTTTTTGCTCCGTCGTAAAACGCTTGCAGGCTGGCGTCGGTTGGGAAGTTTCGGTCCATCGGGGAAATGCTGACAATCAAAGAAGCAGCGTCGAACGACCCCGGAGAACGCCATACAAGGGATTTGGTTTCGTCAGTAGTCTTCGTCCAGTTAGGCGGTACAGTCCATGACATTCCCTGCTTGTCCCAAGTGATGTCCTGCCCTCCGGTAAGAGCTGCTAGTTGGGCCGCCGAGGGTTGCGCCTTCTCGGCCTTTGCTCCGCTTTCGCTTGCGGTAGTTGAACTGGACCCACCTGACGAACCTGCTTGCCTGAATCTCTCTGTCAAATTGCAGAGAGATAAACCAAATACAAGAACAAAAAGAAGGGGTAGCTGTTTCATTGGCGTGAACTCACGGGAAGTAAGCTGGAAGAACAATGCGCTTCTAGTCTAAAAGCAGGGGGAAGTCAACGGGAATTGGGGGGGGGCGGGGAGACGGGGGGACGGGGGGACGGGGAGCCCCGTCCCCCGTCCCGTGTCTCCACGTCCCATCCGTGTTATCCTACCGTTTCCCTACAGCCCCCTCCTTATTTGACTCGTGCTAGAAGCACGCTTTATCAAGCGGAGAACTTTTTATGAGAACAGTTGCTTTCCCACACCTACTATCGATCTGTCTCTTGTTGGCAATGGTTGTGTTTGCCGGCAGCGCCTGCCAACGCACCACCGAGACGAATGCAAATATCAATGCAAACGCAAATGTAGCCGTTGCGAACGCGAACATGTCTCCGGTAAGCACCGCCGGAATTGCCGCAAAAGAGCCGGAAAGATATCGTGGCACTTTTGTCTTAACAGTGGAAACGGCCGGGGGACAGCGAGCAATGGGTGTTCCTCCTCTATCCGCCGAAATCGCCCGAGACGGAGCCGATCGCAGGGTCGCCTTCAAACTGCCCGATGGGTCGGATTTGATCTATCTGGAACGTGGAGGTGAGCACTACATGATAGCCCCAGGTCGCAAGCAGTATGCAGAACTGGATCCGGAGTCGATCGGGTTTCAACTTCAAAAGCTGATGACCCCGGGCCAACTGGTTTCCCGACTCGAGAATTTACAAGGCGTTGAGCGCGTGGGCGAGGAAACTGTAAACGGCCGGGTTGCCGAGAAATACCGCTATACCGCTACAACTACGACTGGAACGCAAGCTGGGAGTGTCGAAACTGAAGCCTTCGTTCTGGTGGACAGAGAAACTGGACTACCGGTTCGTACAGAACTATTTGCCGAGGCCAGCGGTGATGTGCAAGGTATGAAGGAGGCGAAGGTAATAGCCGAAATGCGAGATATTTCGACCGATGTCGATCGCTCGTTGTTTGAAATACCAGAAGGTTTTAACAAGATCCCACCAGAGCAAGTTCGGCAGCAGCTCAACACACTGACTCAGGCAGCGGCCGCATTGGTCCAGGTTGTATTGGGCAACTTGAATAAGACTGGCGCAGCTCCTGCCTCGCCGTCTCCGACCGTGGCCGCTTCGCCGGCACAGTAAATGAGGGCTCATGAGATATCTCTTAACACTTCTGCTTGGTCTGATTATTGGGGGCGCCGCAGTAGTCTTCTTCCTCGGTACACCGCGTGCCGGTTCGGCTCCCGGCACACCTATCGCCGCTCCCGATCCGGGAGGGAAGCCACCCGGTACTGCGGTTGTTGAAGTGGACCAGCACTTTTTCGATCAACTGCTGGCCACCCTGTTCAAGGATCTGGGGCCGCCCTCAGTTCGTCTCTCAAAAGCAGAGCAGTTGGGCGAGTTCCAGCGAGCGGCGCTCCAGAATGGGTGCACCAACACGATTACTCTCTTGCCGGAATCGGGCGATGTTAAGACGCAAGTGCAGTTTGCTAATGGAAAGATTTGGGCTCCACTTGCCTTTAGCGGTAATTACAACCTGATGGGGAACTGTTTGGACTTTAAAGGGTGGACCCAAACAACCATTCAACTCTCATTCGATCAGGCCGCCCAAACAGTCTACGGCAGGCTTAATATCGAAGGCGTCAATCTGGAGGGCGTTGCTCCCGTCGCAAATAGCATCGTTACGGTGTTCGTCCGCACGGCAATCGATGAGCGCTTGAACCCCCTCGAATTGCTC
>DATKDA010000032.1:0-28060 GCA_035512935.1 Pyrinomonadaceae bacterium
TGAAGTGCATTGGTATGAAGCTCACGGAATAGGCAAACGCCAATTTAAGATAAAAAGGTACTTGGATTGAACCCGAAGGAGAAAAACCATTCCGAACATCGAATAGCAATCTGTATTGATAATGCAGATTACGAGTTGTCAATAGAGCGCCGTAAGGTTTATTGCGTGGTGCCCGATCAAGAAGCCGAAAAAGATAACTACATTCGGATTATCGATGAGACCGGTGAAGACTATCTCTTTCCTGTTAATCGTTTCGTGGTTCTTTCGGTTCCAATTGAAATAGAAGAAGCTGTACTTGCAAAAGTTTAAAAGAACCGATCCCCGCCCCGGAAGGACGGTTCAGCGGCAACCGGCAGGAACCGAATTATTTAATGGTTTCCCTCTGCTCGCCACTCCCAGCCAGTTCATTCTATTTGTCATGAGGTCCGGAATGCGTATGTGGGGGCTTGCCTTTGTGTCCGGTTCATTTCGTAAACCATTAAAATGGTTCTGCGTAGTATGACCCACCCGACCTGAACCACCAACCTAAAGGTAGGGAGAATGAGAGGTTGAATTTCCACCACGGGCGAAACTCACACTTCTCATTCTTCGCAAGTCCAACCTACGAAGGAAGGCCGCACTTCTCTGGTCCACGGACTCCGCCACGGCAAGTTTGAAGGTTGGGAGAATGAGAGGTTGAATTTTCACGGGATACCGACGGAAACTTCTTCGGGTACGGAGTATCTCGGGTACGGAGTGACAAGAGAGACTTTCCTTTTATCATCTGAGTTAATTTTTCAACCATTTCAACTGGAGAAGAAGCTGTTCTTGCAAAAGGTTAAAAAAAGGTCTCACTGCCCACGCGAGAGACCAGCTAAAAGGGGTATCAGTATTTCGCCAGGGGCTCGACTCTCCTACGTGGTGTTGGCTGTAGCTTTACTCCTGCTGCTTACTTCCGTCCCAGTCCTTGCCCAACAACCGACACCGACGCCATCGCCTCGCACGGGGCGCGCCTACAGCACTCCTGAATTGCCCAAAACACCTCCAGCGCCCGGCCCTCAGGGAACATCACCTGTAACCTTCAGCGATATCACCGGCGCCACCGGGATCAAATTCGCGCATGCAGCCTCCCCTACCTCCCTGAAGTACCTGCTTGAAACGATGGGAGGCGGGGTAGCTATATTCGACTACGATAACGACGGCCGGATGGACCTCTTCTTCACGAATGGCGCTCGCTTGCTCGACCCCATGACGAAGGGTGTCATGCCGGACAAGAGCGATCCCAAATACTGGAACCGGCTCTACCGGCAGAAGCCGGACGGCACGTTCGAAGATCAAACCGAACGCGCGGGCTTGAAAGGCGGCGGCTATAGTATGGGCGTGGCCGCCGCTGATTTCGACAATGACGGTTACACTGATCTTTTCGTTACCGGTTACGGAGCAAATTTTCTCTATCGCAACAATGGAGATGGAACCTTCACCGATATCACGCGAAAAGTTGGCCTTGAAGGTGGGGGCTGGTCCACCAGTGCCGGCTGGTTCGATTACAACCGTGATGGTCGTCTCGATCTGTTTGTTGCCCGCTATATGGAATGGGACTTTGAACGTGGCGCCATCTACTGCGGCGATCCGCGCCCTGAGCTGCGCGCTTATTGCCATCCGGATAATTTCCCCGGAGCAAGCAATATTCTTTATCGCCAACGCGCCGACGGCACATTTGAAGATGTCACAAAGGCCGCGGGCATACACGATACATCAGGCAAAGGGCTGGGGGTCGCTTTTGCCGATTTTGATAATGACGGCTTCATCGATGTGTTCGTCGCCAACGATGGGGTGCGGCAGTCGCTCTATCGAAACAATGGCGATGGCACGTTCGAAGATGTTGCTGTAATTGCGGGTGCCGGCTTTGACGAAAATGGCAAGAGCTTCGCCGGGATGGGAGTTGATAGCGCCGATTACGATAATGATGGTCACATGGATATTGTCATTACGACGCTCTCCAACGAGACCTATCCGCTTTATCGGAACAATGGCGATCTGAGCTTCGATTACGTAACACGCGGTACCGGAGTCGGCCAAATCACATTGCTCTATTCGGGCTGGGGCACTCGCTTTATTGACGCCGACAACGACGGCTGGCGTGACATCTTTGTGGCTCAAAGTCACGTTTTGGACACCATCGAGAAAACGACTGCTTACCTGAAGTACCGGCAGCCTCTGTTGCTAATGCGCAATACTGGTAAGGGATTCGTGAATGTCTCGGCAACAGCGGGAGCGCCTTTTAAGATTCCGCTGGCTGCCCGAGGCGCCGCCTTTGGCGATCTGAATGATGACGGTCAGATGGATGTAGTGGTTTCCGTCCTTGATGGACCACCCGTGGTTCTGCGTAATGACGGCACAAAAAACTACTGGTTGGGAATAGGTTTGCGAGGGACGAAATCGAACCGAGACGGCATAGGCGCGCGTGTTACTGTAGTTGGCGGTGCCGGCGGTAAGCAGATTTTCGATGTAAACAGCTCAGGCAGTTATCTCTCGGCAAACGACAAGCGCATAGTCGTTGGGCTGGGAAAAAATCCGGGTGTTAAAGCACTTGAGGTACGATGGCCCAGCGGAATCGTGCAAACGATCGCCAATCCGGAAATCAATGGCTACATCTCGATTACCGAGAAGTAGCGCATTGACACGATGAAGCTGGGCACGTATGTTCGATCAAGTCTCAAAAAGAACGACATTTTTAGAAGCGCACAACTAAGACTCTCCAACCGCCTCTTAATTATTGAGGATGCTATTCGAGCACAGATGAAAGTTTGCTTTAATCTTCTTAAGATTCTTGCCTTTATAGGTTTTCTGACAAGCCTGCTTCTAGCCCAGACACCAGCACAACGAACCGGGCAGACGCCGGGAACGGGGGTATCGACCGGCGCTGCACTCACTTACACCTCGCGGCGCACGGTGGGAGTTACGGATCTTTCAGCGCCCGTAATCTTTGAGGACGTTACAAGTAAGACGGCGCTTGCTAACTTCAAACACCGCTCCGGTGGTCCGGCCAAAGACTTTATTTTTGAAACTCCTCCCGGGGGCGTTGCGATCTTTGATTATGATGGAGATGGCTTACCCGACATCTATCTCGTGAATGGATCCACTATTGCTGCCGCGCAGGGTAAGGAAAAACCGCCACGCTCGGCGCTGTATCGTAATCTTGGCAACTGGAAGTTTGAAGATGTAACCGTTAAGGCCGGCGTGGGAAATGAGCGTTGGGGGAATGGTGTCGCAGTTGGTGACTATAATAACGATGGTCATCCTGACATGTATGTCAGTAATTTCGGGATCTCACGACTCTATCGCAACAACGGGGACGGAACTTTCACCGATGTGGCTGAGAAACTCGGTGTCGCTCGGAAGGGTTGGAGCACCGGCCCGAGTTGGGGTGATTACGATGGCGATGGCCGGCTCGACCTTTTTGTTCCCGGTTATGCCGAAATAGATCTGAATAACCTGCCGCCCAGTCCGAGCGATGCCGGCAAACCGGGGGGCATAGGCCAGAACTTCTGCCAGTTTCGCGGCGTGCCTGTAATGTGTGGTCCACGGGGTCTCCCCGGCGAAGGCGATACGCTTTACCGCCAAAAGCCGGACGGCACGTTTGAGGACGTGAGTGTCAAGGCAGGAGTGCATGATCCGCAGAAGTACTATGGCTTTGCTTCGGCGTTTGTTCATGTGAATGAAGATAACCTGCTGGATCTAATCGTCGTCAACGACTCGACCCCTAACCAGCTCTACATAAATAAAGGTGACGGCACTTTTGAGGAGATTGGGTACCCTTCGGGAATCGCGTTGAACGAAAACGGACGCGAGCAAGCAGGCATGGGGCTGGCCATTGGTGATTATGACAATGACGGACGGATCGATTTTCACATTACGAACTTCTCAGACGATTCGAATGTGCTTTATCACAACGATGGGGAAGGGAACTTTACCGACATCACGTTTCAGGCCGGTCTGGGGGAGGTGACGATTCCGTTTCTGGGTTGGGGCACGAGTTTTATTGATTATGACAATGATGGCTGGCTGGATCTTTTTGTAGCGAACGGGCATGTCTATCCGGTGGTGGACCAGCATCAGTGGGGCACCAGTTTTGCCCAGCAAGCTTTGCTCTTCCGCAATCTAAAGAACGGAAGGTTTGAGCGAGTTGGCGCTGCGCCGGGCAGTGCTCTTGCTTCAGCCTGGCCAGCACGGGGACTTGCGGTGGGCGACCTTGATGGTGATGGCAGGCTTGATCTGGTGCTGAACAATATTGATACCAAACCCACCATACTGCGAAATGTGAGTGCCGAACCGGGACACTGGGTTAGTTTGCGGCTGATCGGCGACCCGTTAAAAAAGACGCCCCGGGACGCAATCGGGAGCATTGCTTATCTAACCACCGGCAAGATCAGGCAGCGCCAGGACGTTGTCAGTGGTGCGGTCTATTGCTCTCAAAATGACATGACGTTGCATTTCGGCGTAGGTCCGGCGACGAAAATAGATAAGCTTGAAATCCATTGGGCTAATGGCACAGTCGAGACAATCGCTGTACCCGGAGTTGATCGTAGATTGACGGTCGTTCAGGGCAAAGGTCTCGTTGGGAAATAATGTAGATAAGTGATGAGTGGTGAGTTGAGTTGATTGGCGTGCAGTGAAGAGAGTCCGTATTATTTCGTGTGAAGCTTAAAAGTCCATTCGATCTGGAGCGCAAAGTTGCGACGAATTAACCTCAGGAAGGCCCAGGCGGCCCGTCTGAGCACCATCCGAGATATCAACCGGCAGATAGTCCTGAACTATGTGCGTGAGCGGGAACCGATCTCGCGGGCGGAGATTGCGCGGGAAACGGAACTGCAACGCTCTACTGTTTCTGCCATAGTCGAGACCCTAAAAGCCGAAGGACTTGTAAAGGAGGTGGGCGCAGGCGAATCAACGGGAGGACGACGTCCCACGCTGCTCAGGCTTCGCACGGCGGGGGCCATAGCGCTCGGCGTCGCTATCAATCCTACCTCTACTACTTTTGCCTCGAGTGATCTGGCCGGCCGGGTGCTCGAACAGAGTGAATGTTTGACCGAAGAGGATCCGGAGGAGATGTTGAGGCGCGTGATCGAGCGAGCCAGAGACTTCTCAAGGAGAAGCAGAGGCTCAATCGAATCGATAGGAATCAGCCTTCCCGGCATAGTTGATCCTGAAACCGGTGTAGCCATCTATATTCCCTATTTTAAATGGCGCGATTTGGCGGTTGCCGAGCGGATCTCCCAGGCCTGCGGTCTTCCCGTGACCGTTGATAACGACGCCAATGCGGTGGCACTGGCCGAACTCTGGTTCGGACGTCCTGAAGTGACTGACGCCAGAGATTTCATTCAAGTAATGGTTGCCGAGGGTGTCGGGACGGGGATTGTATTCGACGGTCAGATTTATCGCGGCGGTCGAGGTGCGGCTGGGGAGTTTGGTCACATGATTGTTGGCGCCAACGCTCCGGTGCCATGTTCGTGTGGAAACTACGATTGCTGGGAGGCTTTTGCTTCCGAACGTGCGGCGCTCGGACGGTATCGTAAATTAACGCGTGGCGAGCAAGACTCTTCTTTAAGCTTTACGCAATTGGTTGATCTAGCCCTTCAAGGGGAAGAGAACGCCAGGGTGGCGTTGGTTGAGACGGCCCACTATCTGGGGATTGGCATCTCGAATCTGGTGGTGGGATTTAGTCCTGAGGCTGTCGTTGTGGGTGGTGAGATCACCAGGGCCTGGCCGCTGGTCGAGGAGGCACTAAGTGGAACGATGGCCCGCAGTGTCCGCCGGGGATTACCATCGGTTCCCATAGTTCCTTCGACGCTAGGCCCGCAACAGACATTGATGGGCGCATTGAGTTTGGTGTTAGCCAGTAAGTTCGCATCCGCGTCAGCCGCTTGATGGATAGGTCAGTACCGTCACGCGGTAGATCACCTATCCGGCCTCGCCTTTGCGTCCGGTCCTCCGCACACATCACACCGAGTGGTCTGGAGTCAGCACCGTCACGCGGTAGCGTCGGGTCTCCTCACGCATCACACTACGCAGTGAGGTCAGTAGCGTCACGCGGTAGCGTCGGGTCGCCTCACACATCACACAATTGAGTGGCATGGCGTCAGTACCGTGACGCGGTAGCGTCGGGTCCTCCGCACACATCACACTATGGAGTGGCATGGCGTCAGTACCGTCACGCGGTAGCGTCGGGTCTCCTCACCCATCACACTACTGAGTGGCATGGAGTCAGTACCGTCACGCGGTAGCGTCGGGTTCCTGGCGCACCACACATCACTTATCAAAGTCTGGCAAGTCGTCGCCCTGACCGTACAGAACGTAGTCAATAGCATTCGCAACACTCTTTTCGTTCCACAACCTCCTCTTACTACCTTTCCGCGCCCAAGGGCTAAAGCCATGCTGCCAAAGATTATCTTCCCTCAGCTGCCGCGTGCGTTTGCCTTGAGAGCGGCAAGCACAATGTCAGGCTCGCGATTCGCAGCTACAACCGTATGGACGTGATTTGTGCGGACGTTGAAAGCTAGCAGTGACCAATTTCTAATCTTACAAGTCTCGATGATGGCAGACTCAATCGACTTGCGTTGACGGGCTCCCAAAATTACTCCATGCCACTCAGTCGTGTGACTCCATGCTACTCAGTAGCATGATGGCGAGCGCGACCCGACGCTACCGCGTGACGGTACTGACTCCGTGGCCACTGAGTCATGTGATGTGCCAGGAAGACCGACGCTACCGCGATACGGTTACTGATGATCCCATTAATTCAGTTCCGTACGATTACTCACGATTACTAGAAGTCTTCGCGCATCCACGCAAAAAAACTACCTCGCCAAATAGTTAGTCCGTCAAAAAACTATTGACAGTCCTACAGAACTGTATTAAATACTTCGTTCGTTTAGGCAACAAACTATTAACAACCCGGTTCCACTCGCAGCGGGTTCTTGATTTTGGATAGAGTCAAAGGCTCGGATGCAGTTAGCCGACCAAAGCGCCTTTGCTTTGGTTCCGCTTTTCGCAAGGTACAGAGAACCGAAAGCCGCTCTCTCTGTTCAGACCTCGAGTTTAGCTCCGAAACGGTTAAGAGGAATCACCATGTCGAAGAAACTCCTACTCATTGTGAAGAGGTTAAGCTTCGTATTGCTGCTAACCGCCTTTACCGCAGTTTGCGTCCTGGGCCAAACCAATAAAGCCGACATCGTTGGTACCTTGACGGATACCAGCGGCGCCGTGGTGCCCGGGGTCACAGTAACGATCACTAAAATTGACACTGGCGCATCGCGCACGGTGACCTCAGGGGACAATGGCGACTACAGCGCCCCCCTTCTTGATATTGGTGTCTACCGGATTACTGCGAGCAAGGATGGCTATCAAAGCGTTATGCGAGAGAATGTCGTTCTTCAGACGAATGATAGGCTGCGCATTGATATTCAGCTTCCTCCCGGTGACGTAACGGCTCAGGTAACCATCGAGGCTGAAACCCCTCTGGCCCAGACTGAAACCAGTGATCGAGGCAGTGTGATTACAGGAAGGGAGGTTACGGAACTGCCTCTGTCCGGCCGAAACTTTACACAGTTGGCCACGCTTACGCCCGGTGTAGCCGCCGCCAACAATACCGGATTCGGAGGTACGGGACCCGACTCTCGCCAGTTCAACAACGGCGATCCGCGCGCGGGAGGCGGTGGTCCAGGAAGCAGTAACCCTCAGGGATCTACTGAAACCTCTCGTTTTGCTCGCTCGGGCGGAGGCGCGCTCACAGTTAATGGCCAGCGCTCAACCAACAATAACTTTTCGCTTGACGGTGTCGACAACAATGAGCCTCAGTTCGGTACCATTGGTGTGTTTCCGAATCCCGACTCAATTGCCGAGTTCAAGGTAACTACCAGCGTCCCGCCTGCCGAGGTTGGGCGGGCCAGCGGTGCGGTAATCAATACCACTATCAAGTCGGGAACAAACGAATTTCACGGCTCGGGGTATTACTACGGTCAAAACTCCGCACTCAACGCATTCCATCCTATGCTCAAGCGGGACCGGGCCAATGCCATCGCCGGTGGAGCTACAAATCTGGCTCCGTTCGATAAGGCCGTTCAGCAGATTCACGAATTCGGCGGTACCCTGGGTGGCCCTATTATCAGAAACAGGACTTTCTTCTTTTTCGACTACCTGGGACAACGCAACAACATTCCATTTCCTGCATCGTCAACAGTCCCTACCGCGAGGTCGAGGAACGGAGATTTTTCTGAGTTTCCAACGATTTCCAACCCCTTTACCGGCCAGCCCTTTGCCAACAATGTAATTCCAAATAACCTGATCGACCCGATAGCTCAGCAGTTGGCGAATCTCTTTCCTTTGCCGACTTTGAACGTGAACAATCCGGGCCAGTTCAACAATAACTTCTTTACACAGCGGGCAAATCAGGAGCGGATCAATAATTATCAGTTCAAGATAGACCATCAACTTTCTGCAAATAATTCCCTGACGGGCCGCTTTAATGAGCAGCGCTTAAAGACCAATCGCGCGAACCTCCTTCCTGGATTGCCTACTGCAGGTTTTGGCGCCGGCGATGAACTCGGTGACACTCGGCAGATAACTCTGACCAATACGCATACTTTCAGTCCGACGGTGCTCAATGAATTTCGTTTCGGTCTTACTCAGATCAATATAGCGATCTTTAACTGCGGTGTGGGAGGTGCCTGTGGGACCAGCGCAACATTCGCGAACGATCTTGGCATCCCTAACGTTAACGATGGCACTCTGGAACAATCAGGTGGGCCCGGCCTAGGAAACTTCGGTACCGGCTTTACCGAGTTCCTGGGGGATGGCGGTCTGTTTCAGGTCAAGAGCAAGAACCCTTTTTTCGCAGACTCCTTGACGATCGTCCACGGTGGGCATGTGACCAAGCTTGGAGGTGAGGTTCGCATGCGCTACCTCCAAACGATTGACGGCGGCCGATCTGGCTTTTTGAAGGGAAACATGGGCTATGGTGACGATGGTCCTTTGGCGCAACCCCTCCAGCCCGGCCAGGTTTGCCCCGTAGCGTCTCAAGCGAACGGAGGAACGCAATGCTTTATCGACCCCAACGGAGTTCCTTACGGCGGCACCGGTAACGCGCAGGCTAACGAGCTGATGAGTCTGCCGGCCTTTACCGTCTCGCGCGGCCGCGTTTTTGGTGGCCCATTTAATCTACGGTCGCAGGAGTATGGTTTCTTTATTCAGGACGACTGGAAGGTCAATCCCGATTTAACCCTGAACCTTGGCCTCCGTTATGACCTTTTCACGCCTCCATCTGAAAGTAGCGGACGGTTGAGCTACTTCATACCTGATCAGAGACAGGTGCAGGTGGCGAGCAACAACAAAGACCGGATCGTTTCCACCGACAAGAATAATTTTGGACCGCGAGTCGGCTTTGCCTATGCCCTCAATGACGAAAAGACCATGGTCTTGCGCGGGGGGTATGGCCTGCTTTACACGCTTGATGGCCTGGATTACCCTCCCGGAATTCGTAATCCACCTTTTACTAACACGGTTACATTTGAACAGTTCCTTCAGGCGCCGGGTTCAAGAACTTACTTCAGCGTCAGAACGGGCCCGCCAAGTGTGACCACGCAGATAGACCCGACAAACCTGCCAGGGTCGGTTTCAGTGTTCACGGTCGATCAGGAGCAGAAGACCGCTTCAGTCCATCAATTCCAGGTAAGCTGGCAATGGCAGTTTTCCAGAGACTACTCGCTTGATCTCGGTTATGTGGGCAACCGGTCGCGGAACCTCATCACCACCTTTGACATCGGTAGCAATGGAACCGGCCAGGCGCGAAATACTGCCGGTGCATTTCTAGGCGGTGCGACCCTCTACACGAATAACTCTGAGTCCTCTTACGACGGTTTTCAAGCGCAGCTAATGAAACGTTTATCGCGGAATTTCCAGGGGCAAGTCTCCTACACCTGGAGTCACACGATCGATAACTCGTTGGGAGTGATATTCGGCCTCGGCGATAGTCGCACGGGCGGTCGGAATGGTCCGATCGACCCCTTCAACATTGATGCAGACCGCGGTAATTCGTCGCTTGACATCCGGCATCTACTTTCAGCGAACGCGATCATCGATCTGCCATTTGGCCAGGGGCAGCGGTTCTTGAATTCCGGCGGCGCAGCGAACAAGATTTTTGGTGGCTGGCAGCTAAATATAATTCAGACCGCACGCTCCGGATTCCCATTTAGCGTTGTCTGCAATTGTCAGGTCGTTCGGCCCTCGCTGATTGGCGATCCTTTCGCCAACGTTCCACCCGGCAGGTTCTTTAATGCAGCAGCTTTTTCTACCGCAGTTGGCTTAACCTCAGTGACGAACGCGGCCGGAAACACAATTCAGTATGGTAGTCTGGGCCGCAATACCTTTAGAGGTCCAGCGATCTGGAATACAGATGCCTCGATCTTCAAGAATACCCAACTAACCGAAACGGTGAAGGCCCAGATCGGTTTCGAGTTCTTCAATTTCTGGAACCATACGAAGTTGACTGTGCCTAACAACAATATGAACGATCCCGGAAGTTTCGGCAGGTTCGATGGCGCATTCCCGGGACGGGTAATTCAGTACCGTGCAAAACTGATCTTCTAGCCCCGGAGGTTTTTCCCGGAGTCGTAGTCACATTTCCACGCCAGGAGCTGCGCTGCCGCCTCGGCTCCTGAGTTTTGCCAGGACGACCGCGCGCTAGCGCGTGGTCGTCTTTTGCTAACTTTGTTAGAATTGTCGCGTTCCCCCAGGCACGCCATCAACAAGATCATGCTGACTCGAAGTTTTGTGGTTTTGGCGCTGTGTTTTGCAAGCGCAACCTACTCGGCTGGGCAATCTTCAGCCACAACATCCAAATCCCGCTCCCACGTCGAACGCTTCAGTACTCCTGCTGCCCGTGCCGAACGGGACGAGGTCGAGGCGAATCAGAAACTCGCGACGCAGCCAAATGACGACGTGGTTCTTAATATGAGGGCCATCGCTCGGATGCGCTTGGGGCGTTACTCTGAATCGTTGGACGATCTTCAACGAGCGGTTTCTTTAAAGCCCAACAAGTCTGAGTACCACGCGAATCTCGGCTATGTTCTCTGGAAACTCGGGCGCCTCAATGAAGCCATTTCAGCCGAGCGGGCTGCCCTTAAGCTCGATGAAAAGAATTTTACGGCCCACTATCAACTTGGTCGCTTCCTGCTGCGAATTGGCAACGATTCAGATCTTGACGATACCATTACCCACCTTAAGCGTGCCCTCGAACTCGATCCTAGGCAGTATGAGGTACGCTTTGAGTTGATTGCCGCTTTTCGAGCGCGTGGCGACCTGGCCCAAGCCGCGGTCCAATTGGACGTGTTGCAGGATGCGCGACCGACCGATGCCCGGGTCTTTTACATAACAGGTTTACTGGATGCCGATCGTAACGACCTCAACGCGGCAGTCTTGAACTTTAATGAAGCTCTAAGGCGCGACCAGAATCTATTTGGGGCCTGGCAAGATCTCGGTCTTGCGTACATGAAAGGCAATCACTGGTCGGAAGCGATGCAGGCCTTCGCGGAGTTGGCGAAACGTCAGCAGAGCTCCGTCGAAGCTGCTTATCTTCATGCCTTAGCTTTATACAATTCGGGAAAAGTAACCGAAGCCGAGACTGAAGTACGACGAGCTCTTCGTCTGGATGTGGGCGCCGTCGAAGCTCACACTCTGCTGGGCATCATCCTTGCTTCCCTTGGCCGGAACAACAATGAAGCCGCAGATGCATTGATGCAGGCCGTCGCCCTTAATCCAAACAGTTTCGATGCGCAGTTCTATTTGGGACGCGTGCAGTATGCTCTGAAGGACCATGAAGGTGCTGTCAGGAGCTTAACGGCCGCCGTGAAATTGAACGCTTCTCACTCAGAAGCCCGGTTCTTTCTCGGCACGGTACTGGAAGCTGCCGGACAATCCGAAGCCGCCTTCTCAGTGTACACGGAGCTCATCAAAAAGGATCCTGACTCCTCGATGGGCCAGTTGGGGCTTGGAGCCTTGTTAGTGAAACAGGGTAAGACCTCGGAAGCAATCGCTGCCTTGAGACGAGCTGTCAGTCTCGATCCGGGAAGTTTCGAGGCGCAGTGGGCGCTTGGCCGGGCGTTAGCAATCGCTGAGCAGTTGCCGGATGCTGTGGAAGCTTTTACGACGGCGGTTTCGATTGAGCCATATCGGGCAGACGCCCGCTACCAGCTTGGACTAACCTTGAAACGACTCGGTCGCACAGAAGAAGCGAATCGGGAGTTTGCGATTGTAGACCGCTTGAATACCGAGTTTCGGACCAACAATAGACCTGAATAAACTAAAGCTGCGGTGGCGCGGAGAGAGCAATTCAGTGTTAACGTTTTTAAGCAGTAGACCAACCCCGCGATGGTTTTATCTTGCGGGTTACTGGTTTTTGGTGGCGGGCGTTTTTCTGTCGCCAACGTGGGCCCAACGACCCGCGCGCGAGAACCGCAGCCCACAAGCTTCAACGAGTCCAGGACGTACGGCCTTGACGGCCGCGGCAAAAAACTCTCTTGATGCGGCGATTGCGGCACTGGAGACTAATAACCTGGCAGAGGCTGAACGACTGGCGCGCGCCGCGGTCGCGGCCTCGCCCTTGTCTGCGGTGACGCATAACGTTCTGGGCGTGGTGCTTGATCGTCGCGGGCGAAAGGACGAAGCACTCGATGAGTTTAATGCCGCAATTAAACTCGATGGACATTTCTTCAGCGCACGAAATAACCTCGGGCGTTTGCTCGCCGAACGCGGCAAAACCTCCGAGGCGATCGCCCAGTTCGAACTGGTGCTCAAGAGCGACCCTTCACATCTCCAGGCTCGTTACAACCTCGGTGCCCTTTATGCGCACACCGGCGATTTCGGAAAAGCGGCGGAGAACTTTGCGCGGGCACGCGCAGCTCAACCCGACGACCCGCAACTTGCCCTCGCCTTTATAAATGTCGCTTATCGTGCGAATCGCGTCGCGGAAGCGGACAAAGTGGCAGACGAGATTGAACGCTCAGTGAGTTCGGAAGCTCGGGCGCTATTCACCTTAAGTACGGTCTTTGCCGAGAACAAGCAGTACGAACGTGCGGCGCGGCTTTTTGCGCGTGTTAACGAACTAACGCCTGGACGGTACGAGGTTTTATACAATCTGGGGGTTGCACTATATAACCTTGAACGGAACGAGGAAGCTGCGCGGCATCTGGCTGAAGCTGCCGACTTGAACCCCGCCCCGGCAGAGACGCACTTCCGCCTTGCATTGATCGCGAGCGCCCAAAACGATCACGCAAACGCTGTCGAAGAGTTCAAACATGCGATCGAACGAGAGCCTGTAAACCCAAACTTCCATTTCCTGTTGGCTCGTGAATACTCGCGTGTGGGCTACTGGGAAGGCGCAATCGAAGAGAATACCCGGGCTATGGAGTTGAATCCTAACGAGGCCGCGTATGTGTATGCGCGTGCAAATGCCAACTACCGGAAAGGGGAATGGATTGCCGCCGCCTTTGATTTTGATCGTGCCGCAGAACTCGATCCTAAGATAGAAAACATCGACTACCTGCGTGGCTACGCCCATCGCGCCGCAGGGAATTTTGATCGTGCACGTGAGATCTTAGAGGGCTTTGTGGCGAAGAATCCCCAGCACGTTGATGCGCTCGCCAGCCTGGGTTATGTAGCGATTGAGCAAGGTCGATACGAAGAAGCTGAGGGACCTTTGAAGCGTGCCCTCGTACTATCGCCCGATGAAGTGCCGGTTCTTTATGACTACGCGCGTCTGGCTTTGAAGCGCCGTGACTATGCCGAAGCCGTTTTGCGACTCGAGAAAGTCATTGCACGACACCCTATGTTGACGCAGGCTCGTTATCAGCTTTTTCTTGCCTATTCAAGGCTTAAGGACACTGAGAAGGCACAGGCAGAACTCGCGGAGTTCAAACGATTGGAAATGTTGGAAAAACAGGTGGAAAAGGAGCGCCATATCGACGAAAAGCTTCGGACGCAGCAGATGCTTGGTCAGTCGCCGCAGTAACTATGAAAAGGATGTTGGCAGTAATAGTTGTGACCGTGGTGATGGAATGCGCCGGATTCCCCGCCAATGTTTGCGCCCAGGCTGAGTGGCCCAGCAAACCCGTGGAGGAATGGACACAGGCGGAGGCCGAAGAGCTCTTGAGCAATTCGCCGTGGGCCAAACGCGAAGAGATTCGGATCAGCTTCGACAAGCGTTCCCAGGTTGCTGCCGGATCATACTCTGGTGTCTCTGCTGCCGCTGCTGCTCGTTCGCGAGCCGAGATTGGTGGCGGTGACGTCCCTGTCGATTTTGTCTTTACGCTCCGCCTTCGTTCGGCTTTACCCGTTCGTCAGGCTCTCGTTCGTTTGAAACAACTGGAGACAAACGTCGATCGATTGAGTGAACAGGAAGGCGCGAAGTTTGTTGCCCAGATTAATGGAATGCTCGAGTGCCCCGCCTGTGCCGATAACTATGTTTTAACTTTGAGTTCGAAGTCCACAACAAGTCCTGGCGCCGATGCCGTCTTTACGATCTTCAAGGGAGGCAGACTGGCGGACCTTCAACGCTACGTTTATATAGCCAATGAGCGCGGTGAGCGTCGTTCATTAGTGCATTTTGTTCCGCCGCGAGTGCCTGGAGATGACGCAACATTTTTCTTTCCGCGCCTGGATGAAAACAACGCGCCATTGATTACTCCAGAGAATAGATACCTCTTGATCAACTTGAGCGACAATCGAGTCAGCACCATCACCAACTTCAAGATCGAAGTTTCATCTCTGGTGGTAAATGGTGAGGTCGTGTTCTAACCTGATTTGATTCCGCGCCGGGAGCCAAAGAAGCTCAGTCTCCCGCGACCCAGCAGACCAGGTGAAGAGGTCCAGAAAATATCGATTATGTATCCTTATGCCTGGGCTGTAAGCCGTGCTGCGAAGCCTCTAATTGTCCTTGGCTTTGTTCTCGCCCTTGCGTTTGCAGGCGCGGCTGCGCAGGACGGTCCTCCCGAAGTCAGCAAGGTTGAGCCGCCTTCGTGGTGGACTAGACATTCGATCAACCCGGTACGACTACTGATTAGGGGCAGGAATTTTCGCGGGGCGCGTGTCCGCCCGACGCGCCCAGAAACTGTTGCCTCATCAGTCAGAGTCAATCAAGCTGGAACGTATCTCTTTGTCGACGTGAGGGTTGCTCCGGGAACTCGTCCGGGCGAGTATCCGATTATCCTTGAAACGCGCGCCGGCAAAGCGACGATCCCCTTTGCGATCAACGAGCCATTGGATACCCGGTCCAACTTTCAGGGCATTACCACGGCGGATGTGATCTATCTGATCATGCCGGACCGTTTTGCCAACGGCGATCCCAGTAACGATGCTCCGGTCGGCTCGCCCTCAGAAGCGAACGATCGCAAGAATCCGCGCGCCTTTCACGGGGGAGACTTCCGCGGCATCATCAATCGCTTGCCTTACCTGAAGGAGTTGGGGGTAACAGCCCTCTGGTTAACTCCCTGGTACGACAATTACAACGGCGTAAATGTTTGCGACCGGCCATGGTGCCCTAATACCTATTACCATGGCTATCACGCGATCGATTATTACGGTGTCGAAGATCGTTTTGGAGATCTCGAAACTCTGCGCGAGCTTGTCGCCAAGGCGCACGTGCTCGGAATCAAGATTATTCAGGACCAGGTGGCAAACCATGTCGGCTCGCGGCATCCGTGGATCACCGACTCGCCATTGCCTGATTGGTTTCACGGCACGTTGGCGAACCATCAGCAGAATTCGTTTCAAAACAACGTCCTGCTTTCCCCGCATGCGAACCGCGATGAGGTTCGCAATCTGCTGGATGGTTGGTTTAATGAAGACCTGCCCGACATGAATCAGGAACAACCAGAGGTCGCGCGCTACGAGATCCAGAACGCATTGTGGTGGGTTGGAATCACCGGGATTGATGGTATTCGGCAGGACACGATCCAATACATGCCGCGATTCTTTATTCGCGATCTCTCGGTTGCCTTGCGACGCCAGTATCCGCGGCTGTGGATGGTTGGAGAGGTATTCGAGCGTGAAGCGGCCCAGACGGCGTTCTTCATTGGCGGACACACGGGTTGGGATGGTATCGATACTCGGCTCGATTCGGTCTTCGATTTCTCTCTTTGGAATGTGTCACTCCAGGTGTTCACGGGAAGGTTGCCGGTGCGGGCGTTGCGGGACCAGTTGAAATATGACGCACTCTATCCCAATCCGTTGAAGCTCACTGTGCTTGCCAACAATCACGACACGCCAAGGTTCATGTCGCTCGATGGGGCCACACTAACCGGCGCAATGATGCACGTGGCTTTTACGCTGAGCGTCCGGGGAATACCGCAAATCTACTATGGCGAGGAGATTGCGATGCAAGGCCACGAAGATCCGGACAATCGTCGCGATTTTCCTGGCGGCTTTCCTGGAGATCCAAGGAACGCTTTCGAGGCTTCGGGGCGTACCCCCGAAGAGCAGCGGATGTACGAATGGACTCGCAACTGGATCCGGTTGCGCAAGGAACAGTCAGCGATCAGGGACGGTCGCCTGATCGATCTCTTCTACGATGAGCATACATATGCGTTTGCTCGTCAGAACAGAACGCAAACAGTTATTGTTGTTTTCAATCGCGCGTCGCAGCAGAAGATGATCTCGTTGCCCGCCGCTGCAATCGATCTGGCTGACGGCCGCCGGCTGATCCCCCTGATTGGGGAAGCGAAACCCGCGACGATTGCCGGCGGGAAGGTGGCAATCGCAGTCCCGCCGGGATCTGCAGTTGCTTATGGAGTAAGGTAAATACGAGCTATTTCACAAAGATCACCCCAGAGGGGTGAGATGTTTATAGACCGTGACACAATGAACTCCCTGCGCCGTTCGGAGGGGCGGAAATGAACTAGATGGATACCGGCCAAGTTGAGTTCCGCCCCTCCGAACGGCGCAAGCGGGTTGGGCCCCGTAGTGCTATAAACATCTCACCGTTCCGGGGTACGGGCTAGCCGTACTGATCCCGCGTACTGAGTGATTGGACTTGTAATCTCATGAGCTTTCCCAGAAACAGCGGCGTCCTTCTCCATCCGACTTCTTTGCCGGGACCCTACGGCATTGGCGACCTTGGACCGGAAGCATATGCCTTTGCCAATTTCCTGGTTGAGACAGGCCAAAGTCTGTGGCAGGTACTGCCGCTTGGTCCAACAGGCTATGGCGACTCACCATACGCGTGCTACTCGGCCTTTGCCGGTAACACGCTCCTGATCAGTCCCGAACGACTGGTTGAAGAAGGACTGTTGGAGGCCAGTGATCTTTCCGCAGTCCCGGCCTTCCATTCCGATCGTGTCGACTTTCAGACAGTTCACCAGTTTAAAGACGCCACGCTTCAGAAAGCATTCGCTCGGTTCCAACAGGGCGCCGCCGAAGCTCTGCGACCGGAATTTGATGAGTTTGTCGGGCACGCTCATGCCTGGTTGGATGACTATGCCTTCTTTCGCGCGCTGAAAGACAGCCACGGTGGAGTCTCATGGAATGAATGGGCGCCCGAACTCGTGCGGAGAGAGCCGGAAGCAATTACCACCGCTCGACGACAATTGCATAAAGAGATTGAAGCCCACAAGTTCTATCAGTTTCTCTTTTTCAGACAATGGTTTGCGCTGAAGTCTTACTGCAACGAACGCGGGATCAAGTTCATCGGTGACATCCCAATCTTTGTGGCCCAGGATTCAGCCGATGTTTGGACCAACCCGCATGAGTTCAAACTTGACGAGAATGGGGTGCCCGTTGTCGTCGCAGGCGTGCCGCCCGACTACTTCAGTGCCACCGGTCAGCTCTGGGGTAATCCCTTGTACAACTGGGACCGGATGAAAAATGAGGGTTTCCGTTGGTGGATCGACCGGGTACGGGCCACATTGCAAACGGTCGACATCGTTCGCATCGATCACTTTCGTGGATTTGCAGCGTGCTGGGAGATTCCTGGCGGTGATAAGACCGCTGAGCGCGGCCAATGGGTCGAAGCGCCCGGAAGGGAACTGTTTAAGGCAATACGTGAAGCGCTGGGGAACCTGCCAATCATCGCCGAAGACCTGGGTGTAATTACTCCCGATGTGGTTGCTTTGCGGGACGAGTATGGATTTCCGGGCATGCGGATCCTCCAATTCGCGTTCAGTAGCGATCCCGGCAACCATGACCTGCCGCATAACTATCATCCCAATGCAGCGGTCTATACCGGAACGCATGACAACGATACGACGGTGGGCTGGTTCAATAGTGTGGCCGGTCCGGGCTCTACGCGCGATGCCGACCAGATCGAGCGCGAAAAGAATTTCTGCCTCAAGTATTTGAATACGAACGGCGAAGAGATTCACTGGGACTTTATTCGCGCGGTGCTCGCTTCGGTGGCAAATACAGCGGTGGTTCCATTGCAGGATCTTTTAGGACTGGGAACCGAGGCCCGCATGAATTTGCCGAACAGTATCGAAGGAAACTGGTCCTGGCGATATCAATCCGGCGCTCTGACTGCGGAGATACGCGAACGGTTGAAGTCTTTGAGTGAGTTGTACGGTCGGGTTCCCCGTGAAGTGATGGACCATAACTAGAGATCGATACGCTATACACATTCCCCCCCGGGGTGACACCACATAAACAACGAACGATTCAAAATGATAAAGCTCAGACTCAATCTCCTTGCGGCGGTGTTCTTAATTCTTATCGCCGGCTCGGTCGCTCTGGCCCAGGGCCCGCCTGAGGTGCTGAAAGTTGAGCCACCAAACTGGTGGACCCGTCATTCTCTTAATCCCGTGCGCGTAATGGTGCGGGGAAAGAACCTTACCGGCGCCCGGGTTCAACCAGTTGGCCGCGGACTGCGGATTGTTGGTCCAACAAAAGTAAATGAACGTGGTACCTACCTCTTTGTCGATGTCGCGATAGCATCAAACGTGTCGCCGGGCGAACGGCAGTTAAGAATCACCACCCCGAACGGTACTGCAAATGCGCGCTTCGAGATCCAGACTCCGCTTCCACGGCAGGGACGTTTTCAGGGGTTTTCACCGGACGACTTGCTCTATCTAATCATGCTCGACCGCTTTAGCGACGGGGATCCCAGTAACAACGACCCACCGCAGTCGCGTGGCCTTTACGACCGCAACAACAAGTTCTATTACCACGGCGGCGATCTCCAGGGTGTTATCGACCGTCTTGCCTATCTTAAGGATCTTGGTGTCACCGCGATTTGGTTAACGCCCTGGTATGACAATTACGATCGTTTAAATGAGATCGAGCTCAAGGAAGGAAAGCCAAGCACGGGATTTCATGCGTACAACCCGCAGGACTTTTACGCCGTCGACGAACACTTTGGCGATCTCGCAAAATTGCGAGAGCTTGTGGACCAAGCGCACAAAGTAGGGCTCAAGATCATCCAGGACCAGGTAGTCAATCATACTGGTCCCTATCATCCCTGGGTCGAAGATCCCCCCACTCCAACCTGGTTTAACGGCACTCGTGACGGGCACCTGAAGAACATTTTCGAAACCTGGGTGCTGCATGATCCACGTCCCGTGCCGCGACTCAAACGCGAAACAATGGAGGGCTGGTTCCTGGACTTTCTTCCCGATCTCAACCAGCACGATCCCGAAGTATCACGCTACCTCATTCAGAACACCCTCTGGTGGATCGGCATTAGCGGACTCGACGGCATTCGCATGGATACCTGGCAGTACGTGCCGAACGAGTTCTGGCGCGACTGGAACGCAGCGCTGAAACGCGAATATCCGAACTTCATGGTTGTGGGCGAAGTTAAGGACGGCGATGCCGTGCATGTAGCGTTCTTTCAAGGCGGCGTGGTCCGTTCTGATGGTGTTGACTCAGGCCTGCAATCGTTGCTGGACTTCCCACTCTTTTACCCGATTCGCCATGCTTTCTCGGAAGGCAAGAGGCTGGATGAGGTTCCAAAGACTTTAGCGAAAGACTATCTCTACACGAACTCCGAAATCCTGGTAACGCTGCTGGGAGGGCACGACGATGGTCGCTTCATGAGTGAACCAGGGGCGACGATTGCCGGCTTAAAGCTTGCTCACGTCTTTCTTTTAACGACGCGCGGCATCCCTCAACTCTATTACGGCGACGAGATTGCGATGACGGGACCAGACGAACCGACGACGCGGCAGGACTTTCCCGGCGGCTTCCCGGGAGATAAACGAAACGCTTTTACCCCGGAAGGCCGCACTGCCACAGAACAGGAGATCTTCCAATTTGTGCGCAGTTTGGCCCAACTGCGCGCGCAAACGCAACCGCTACGGACCGGCGCGCTGGTAAATCTTCATGTTTCGGAGCAGCAGTACGCCTACGCGCGCCGGACGAAGGATACCGTTGCTGTAGTGGTGATCAATAACGATGCGAAACCTGCAACGGTCGAATTCGAAGTTGAAGGGACCGGATTGACAGACGGAGTCTGGCTGACCGATCGGCTCAAGGAGAGCAAGGACCTGAGGGTTGAAGGCGGCAAGCTGAATGTCGCACTCCCCCAACGCAGCGCAGCAATATTTCTGAGACGATAACAGTTCGTTTTATTTCGTGTGAATTCGTGGATCCTTTCTTTGCGTGACCTATTTGATGCACCGAAATAACCGAATACCACACGAGTGAAAGCATGCTTGCCAAAACGAAGCCGCTTGCTGCCCAAGTAGCCATCGTCACCGGTGGGGGTACAGGCATTGGCCGCGCGTTCACCGAAGGACTTGCCGAGGCTGGAGCAAAGGTGGTGATAGCGTCGCGTCGAGAAGACGTTCTGCGGCGCTCGGCTGACGAGCTTAACTCCCGCGTGGGTGCTGAGCGCGTCTTTCCTTACGCGTTCGACATTCGCCAGCGCCAGGAAATCAAGAAACTGGTCCACTATGTAATCGAGCGGTTCGAAGGGATTGATCTGCTTGTGAATAACTCAGGGCTGGCAATTCCCGAAACAGTGGAGCAGATCACCGAAGAGGGCTGGGACACGGTGATGGAAACAAATCTTCGTGGCGCCATGCAGTTGGTCCGCGCTGTCTTGCCACACATGATAGCCACCGACTCTGGCGACATAGTTAATGTCTCTTCCCAGGCCGGAAAGCATGGTTACGCGGACGTGCCGGCCTACTGTGCTTCAAAGTTTGGCTTGCTGGGGTATGCCGAGTCATTGCGGGACCACGTGCGAAAGACTGGCGCAAACATTCGGGTGTTCAACTTCTGCCCGGGGCTCGTTGATGTTGAGAATACTGATCCTGATGCTGAACCCCGCTCTGGCTTCATTCACGTCGCGAACCTGAAACGCACTTTGCTGTACGTGCTTTCGCTGGATCGGAACGTTGTTCTCGAAGACATCAGTCTGTACGCAAGATGAGTCATCCACGAAACCACCGAAAATTATACGAAGCTCACTAGGCGTACCGCCGGGAGCGGCGCGAAGAATTCGGGTTATTTCGTGTGAATCGTGGACTGGCTTTACTGACCAAGCGAACAGGTGAAAATGATTGTTCTCAAGAGCGGTCTTCCTGGGAGCCAATCGAGAAATTAGAGTACCGCGATCGAAAACAGAGAGGTGCAAAGCTTATGCAGAAACCACGCTTAAGTTTCTGGCAGATCTGGAACATGAGTTTCGGGTTCTTCGGCATTCAGTTTGGCTGGGCTTTGCAGCAGGCAAACATGAGTGGGATCTATTCGATTCTTGGCGCCAGCCCGGCTCAGATACCTCTCTACTGGCTCGCCGCGCCTATGACGGGCTTACTGATTCAGCCAATTATCGGGTCGATGAGTGATCGGACCTGGAACCAGTTGGGTCGCCGCCGCCCATACTTCCTTGTCGGTGCAATCCTTTCGACGATGGCGCTGCTGGGTATGCCTTACTCTACCCATGTACTTATGGCAGTGCTGCTGCTTTGGGTTCTCGATGCCAGCATTAACATCACAATGGAGCCGTTTCGTGCTTTTGTTGCCGATAAACTGAATGACGATCAGCGGACGCTGGGCTTTGTTATGCAGAGCTTTTTTATCGGCATAGGCGCGGCGCTTGCCAGTGCTTTACCCTTCCTCCTTCGCAGAGTGGGGGTGGGAGAGACCACCGAGGTGGCAGCGGGTACGATTCCGCCGACGATCAAGTATTCATTCATCATCGGCGCTATCGCTTTCTTCACGGCGGTAATCTGGACCATAGTCACGTCCAAAGAATATCCACCCGATGACATGGACGAGTTTCGCCGCCGCAAGGCAGAGACGCGGGGTGTGAAGGCCTGGTTCGAGGAAATCATCGCAGCCATCAAACAGATGCCGCTGACGATGCGGCAGCTCGCCTGGGTGCAGGTGTTTACGTGGTTCGGCCTGTTCTGCATGTGGTTGTTTTTTAGTCTTACAGTAGCCCGCCATGTCTTCGGCGCCGTGGATCCAGCAGCGCCCGATTACGACCTGCGGCGGACTTTAGGAATCGAGTGGACAGGCGTCTGTTTTGCTGTCTTCAATATCACCTGTTTTGCGCTGGCTTTCGTTTTGCCGAGATTGGCGGGAGCGATCGGACGCAAAGGCACCCATGCACTTGCGCTTGTCTGCGGCGGCATTGGGTTGCTTTCGACATTCTTCATCCGCGATCCTTACTTACTGCTGATAGCGATGGTGGGCGTAGGCTTTGCCTGGGCGTCAATTTTGTCGATGCCCTATGTGATCCTGTCGAGTTCCTTGCCGGCGGCGCGAATGGGTGTCTACATGGGGGTGTTCAATTTCTTTATTGTTCTGCCGCAAATCTTCGCTTCGCTCACTCTCGGCCCTTTAGTTGGACGCCTTCTAAACAATGAACCACTTTATGTAGTCATGTTGGGTGGGGTGAGTTTTATCGTTGCCGCAATACTAGTGGTGCGTGTCGACGATGTTTACGAGCGTAAGGTTCCGGTTGAGGCAGTGATTCTTGGCGACGAAGAGGAACCTCTATCGACGCAGGTCACGGCCCAACCAGTTCCAAGCACGGGTCTTGTTGATGAGGGCACTGAATCTAAATGAGCGTGAGATCGCTGTGTGTCCGTTTCAGCAACTTCTTGTTTTTGGCAAAGTTTTATGTCAGGAACAATCCCCCACACTGCCGAGCCTGTGTCAAAAATCAAACAATACCCCACTGCTTTAGCCTGGGGATGTTTAGTTTCGACCTAATAGAAAGCGTTCACAGTTATAGATACCCGATGGCTTCAGCTTGGGGAGTTTCAGTTTAAGTTTACTGTGGCCAAAAACAGGTCGAAACTGAAACTCTCCAAGCTGAAGCCATCGGGTATCGGTGGTTGCGGAAAGCGGCTGTTAGGTCAAAGCTGAAATTCCCTAAGCTGAAGCATGAGGGTATCGTCCGATTTTTGACTCAGCCTCTGTCGTGTGGGAGATTTTATGATTAAGAGCCATTATTCATAAAGGGTAAAAAAATGCAGTCTTATTAAACGACATTGGAGGGAAGCAATGAGGTCTGATTTCAGACGCGGGCTGCTAGTATTATTGATCGGCGCACTTCTTACAGGGACCTTCCCGCTCTGTTTGCGGGGACAAGAGTCGCGTGATGTTTCGAAGGTACAGGCGCGGCAGCCGCGAGAATGGGTACGCGATGCCGTTATCTACGAGATCTACCCACGCGCCTTCTCGGCAACCGGCGACTTCAACGGCATCACCGCGCGCCTCGACGAACTTAAAGATCTCGGCGTAACCATCCTCTGGTTAATGCCAATTCACCCAATCGGACAGGTGAAGAAGAAGGGAACCATCGGGAGCCCCTATTCGGTACGCGACTACTACGCGATAAACCCTGATTACGGTACTGCTGAGGACTTTAGAAGGCTTGTTCGCGAATCCCATCAGCGCGGCTTGAAAGTAATAATTGATATGGTGGCGAATCACACGGCGTGGGACAGCGTGATGATGAAGTATCCCGACTTCTACAAACGCGACGCCAAAGGGAACATTACCTATCCCTACGACTGGACTGACATTGCTGCGCTTAACTATGACAATCCAAGATTACGAGAGTACATGACTGACGTTCTGAAGTATTGGATCCGCGAATTTGATATCGATGGCTATCGTTGCGACGTTGCGGGGGAAGTCCCGACCGATTTTTGGGAACGCGCCCGTGACGAGTTGGACAAGATTAAACCCGACATCGTGATGCTTGCCGAAGCTCACAAGGCTGAGCTGCTGGTAAAGGCTTTTGACTTGGACTATTCCTGGCCATTGCACAGCACCTTGACGAATGTACTTCAGGGTCGCGGTCGGGCGTCAGACTTGCGCGAGGCATGGGAGGAGGAGGTGAAGCATTGGCCTCAAGGATCGGTCCACATGCGATTCTCAGATAATCATGATGAACGACGTGCAATTGGTCGGTTTGGTGAACCCGGTGCGCTAGCAGCGTCTGCACTGATGCTCACTCTTGATGGCGTGCCCTTGCTTTATAACGGAATGGAGGTTGGGGATACCACCGAGTCGGGCGCCCCTGCCTTGTTCGAGAAGCTACCGGTTTTCTGGGATACAGCAGAACGACGCCCTGAGTTTCCAAGATTCTATAAACGGATGCTGGCACTGCGGCACTCGTCACCGGCGCTCCGGCAAGGAAACCTAACATGGCTTAAGAACTCCGATGAAGCGCGGGTATTAACATTTGTCAGGCAGGTGCCCGGCGAGGAAACGCTGGTGGCGATCAATTTATCGAATCGACCATTTGTCGGACTGGTCGAGGTGAGCAGTGGCGGTGAATACATGGAGATAACACCCGCGGTGACGGAAAAGCCAGTGAGATCCTTGACGGTGGGCCTGCCGGCACTGACGCTGGACGCGTGGGATTACCGCATCTTCCGCCGCGGGAAATAGTACCAAGAGCTTCACCTTGGGCAAGAAAAACGGATCTACGACTTCAAACGAATATCATTCCTTGCTTTGTATTATTTCGTGGATCGCTTTTCTAAGTTTGACGGGGAATCGACAACGACTATGGGACATTACATCAGGGCGCTAATCATTGCGTTTTGCGCGGTTACATCAGCCGGAATAAACGAGACCCAAGCGCAGCCGGCAGCGAAGCCTCTTCGCGTGATGAGCTTCAATATTCGCTATGATGAACCGCGAGACAAAGAGAACGCCTGGCCCAACCGCAAAGAGTTGGTAGCCAGCATGATCCGTTTTCACCGCGCCGACCTAGTCGGGGTCCAGGAAGCCCTCAAACACCAGCTCGAGGATCTGGAGAAACTACTTCCCGGCTATGACTGGGTGGGAGTAGGGCGCGACGATGGCAAGGAGGCAGGAGAGTTCTCGGCAATTCTCTATCGAAAGTATCGCCTCACCGTTATTGAGAATGTGACGTTCTGGTTGTCTGAGACGCCGAGTGTGCCCGGTAGTAAGGGTTGGGACGCAGCCTTTCCGCGGATCGTTACGAGGGCCAAGTTCAAAGACAAGACCTCCGGCAAGTCTTTCTTCCATTTCAACACACACTTCGATCATCGCGGTGTCCGCGCCCGCGAGGAGAGCGCCAGACTGCTTCTGGAACGTATCGACAGTATCGCCGGCAGCACACCCGTGATCGTAACGGGAGACTTCAACTTCAACGAGGCCTCGACCGGCTACAAGATTCTGGTCGCTAAAGATTCCCTGCGTGATGCTCGATACGCTTCTCAGTATGGACACCATGGGCCCACGTCAACTTTCAATGAATTCAAGGCGCTGGTTCCTGAATGGCGAATTGACTACGTGATGGTGAAGGGAAGCATTAAGGTGCTTCAGCATGGCGCGCTCGCGGATACGTGGGATGGCCGGTTTCCTTCGGACCATTTACCGGTCCTTGCTGAAGTTCTGATCGATTAAAAGGCTAAGCGCCTTTCACACTCACCAGATAGTTTGTTATATTCGCCAGACCCCACATCTTTCTTTCTAAGCGAGCCAAAGGAGGTCTTACGATGAGATCCGTCAAAGCCCTGAGCCTGTGTCTGATCCTCTTGCTGATCGTCTCCATGTTTGGGGTAGCCGCTGCCCCCGAACCACAGACCGATATAGAAAAGAAGATCGACGCCTTGTTGGCCCAGATGACTCTCGAAGAGAAGCTAGGTCAGTTGCAACAGCTCGACGGCCACGCCGATGGAAAACAACGCCCGGAGCACCTTGAACTCACCCGTAAAGGCCTTCTGGGCTCGACTCTGAACGTTCGCGGGACAAAACAGACAAATGAGATGCAACGAATCGCGGTTGAAGAATCCCGACTGAAGATTCCCCTGATCTTTGGCTTTGATGTGATTCATGGATACCGAACAGTCTTTCCCGTCCCGCTTGGGGAAGCAAGCAGTTGGGATCCGGTTGCGGTTGAGAGGTCAGCAAGCATCGCCGCAGCCGAATCCCGCGCCAGCGGAGTCCATTGGACCTTTGCGCCGATGGTAGACACAGCACGCGACGCTCGTTGGGGTCGCATCGTCGAAGGCTCAGGCGAAGATCCCTATCTTGGTTCGGTAATGGCTCGAGCTCGTGTTCGTGGTTTTCAAGGCGACGACTACAGTGCCATCGACAAGGTAGTCGCCTGCGCTAAACACTGGGTGGCTTACGGGGCAGCCGAAGGTGGCCGCGACTACAACACAACGGACATGTCGGAACGCGTCCTGCGCGAGATCTACTTTCCTCCTTTTAAGGCGGCGGTTGATGCGGGTGTTGGGACATTCATGAGTGCCTTTAACGACCTCAATGGATTTCCGACTGTTGCAAATCCATTTACATTGACTGACGTGCTGCGTGGCGAGTGGAAGTTCGATGGTTTTGTGGTCAGCGACTATACGGCCGTGATGGAGCTCCTGAACCATCGCCTGGCCGGCACGGAACCCGAGGCGGCAATGTACGCGCTAAATGCCGGAACAGACATGGAGATGGTCAGCCGGTTCTACAACAAACACGGAGCAGAACTGCTGCGTGAAGGTAAAGTCACCCAGGCGACGATCGATCAGGCTGTACGGCGGATCTTACGGATAAAGTTTAGAGCCGGATTGTTTGACAGACCTTATGTCGATGAGGCGCGGGAGAAGGCGACAATCCTAAATTCCAATCATCTGGCCGCCGCGCGCGAGATTGCGGCGCGCTCGATGGTGCTCTTGAAGAATGAGCAAAACACTCTCCCATTAAGTAAGGACTTAAAGTCGATCGCAGTAATTGGACCATTATCAGATGATCCGCGAGCAATGCTCGGATCCTGGGCCGGCGATGGCAAAGCAGAGAACACTGTTACCTTGCTCGAAGGAATTAAACAGAAGCTTCCGCAGGCAAAGGTCTTGCACGCCAAAGGTGTCGCCATTGAAGGTCTGGGTGTGACAGGCAACTACCACGCGCCTGCCGTTGCCGCTAATCAGGCTGGCGGAACAAACGTCGCATCGGCAGCAAATGTACAAGCAGCGAGGAGCGCCACAACGCCTGCTGGACCAAATTCGATTCAGGAAGCTGTGCGTATTGCTCAGCAGGCGGACGTTATCCTTCTGGCAGTAGGTGAAACGGCTGATATGAGTGGCGAAGCAGCATCTCGCACGTCATTGGATCTGCCCGGCCGGCAGATGGAGTTGATCCAGGCAATCCACGCATTGAAGAAACCTTATGTCATTGTTCTAATGAACGGGCGCCCACTGACGATCAACTGGCTGGCTGAGAATTCGCCGGCAATCCTCGAAACGTGGTTCGCGGGAACACAGGCTGGTCCAGCAATCGCCGACGTGCTATTTGGAGATGTGAATCCGGGAGGCAAGCTCCCTGTGACTTTTCCTCGCACACTTGGCCAGGTACCGATGTACTACAACCACAAGACCACGGGTCGGCCTCCAACTGATCAAAAGTACACTTCGAAGTATCTGGATGTGCCGGTGACGCCGCTTTATCCCTTCGGATTTGGTTTGAGCTATACGCAGTTCAAATTTAACGGCCTACAGTTGAGCGCGCAGAGCATCAAGCCCGATGGAACTTTGACCGTGAGTGTAGAGGTGGAGAATGTTGGCAAGCGCGCTGGGGATGAAGTGGTGCAGCTTTATATCAGGGACCAGGT
>DATKDA010000033.1:0-7814 GCA_035512935.1 Pyrinomonadaceae bacterium
ATGGCCTCGTCATCACGGCCAAATCGATCGAGCATCTTGGCCGTATTCAAGCTTCCGGTTAATGGGCCGCCAGCCTTGCTAAAATACTCATAGGCCTCTTCAAATTTCCCAAGCCGGCAAAGCGCCAGCCCGAGATTGTTAAGCGCCCTTTCGTCATTCGGAGCCAATTTCACCGCACGCTTCAGGCGATCGGCAGCCGCCCGATAGTTGCCATTCTTGTAGAAAGAAAAACCTAGATTGTTCAGTATCTGAGCGTCTTGTGGAGCGGCCTTGACGCCGCGTTCATATGACTGTTTCGCTCGATCAATGAGACCCTTGCGGTCATAGGCAATGCCAAGCAGGTTGTGGGCTTCGGCAAGTTGCGGATCCATTGATGCGGCGGTCGAGAGTTCCGCGATCGCATCGTTTAGCCGCCCGCTGAGCAAAAAAGACCGTCCGGCTGCAAGATGTTCCTTTGCCGACCGAGTTGGCCCAATCTGGTCGCTTGAATCACGTTTGTTCTCCACACGAGCTACCGCAACAGTTTCAAACTTCTCAACATCCTTCTCCGTCATGCGCTGGAGCTTGTTGTCTTTACCTTTAAACAGCTTGCCAAATGCCTTGAATGGCGCTGCAAATACGCGAGCAACCTTGTTGCCTTTCTTTTTCTTACCCTCCGAGGCGTCCCCCGCTTCCGAGCCGGAATCTTCAATCAGATTCACGTCCGCATCACCGTCACGCTCATTGGTTCCTGCGCTCCACATTGCCGAAACCCCCATGGTCAGCATGAACGCAACTAAGAAAGCGACAAACCTACGTTTCCACATTGTCGAACTCCTTTACATTTTCTCGAGTGTGTCCATCAAGGTGAGAGCCGCAGGGCCAAGGATTGCTATAAACAGTGTCGGGAAGAGAAAACACGCCAGTGGGAATAGAAGCTTGACGGCAGCTTTTTGGGCCGCCTGTTCGGCGCGTTGCCGGCGCTTGGTCCGCAACGAGTCGGAAAATGTTCGAATGGCGCGCGCGACCGAGGTTCCAAAACGATCTGTTTGAATCAACATTGCCACCAGGCTGCGCATATCATCGACCCCGGTTCGTTCAGCCAGGTTACGTAAGGCTTCATCGCGCTCGCGCCCGACGCGTATCTCGAGGTTCGCCAGTTCAAACTCCTCACTGATGTCGGGGTGGACGTCCTTGAGTTCGCTGCTGACTTTCAACATGGCGGCGTTCAATCCGAGACCGGCCTCAACAGAAATAACCATCAGGTCAAGTGCGTCAGCGAGTCCCCAGCGCACCAGTTGTTGGCGGGATTTAATCATTCGATTGAGAACGTAACGAGGCAGAAAAAAGCCGACCACGAAGGCCATCATGATCCAGAGAAAAGCGCTACTCAAGGGCCGGGCGAGCACCGCACATCCCAATGCCATCAGGGCAGGCAGACCCACCATACTGGCCAACTGGATCGTGCGGTACATGATGGGTGCACTTTCAGAACGGAAGCCGGCATGCATCAACTGCTTCTGTAGTTTCTTAGCCTCCGCGGCGGATGGTGGAAGCAGCTTGTTCAGTGGCGAGGCGAGGCGCTCGGCTAGTTCCGCAACAGGCCGGTCGTCACCACGAGAAACGGAAGCTGTTGGAATTGGCGCTTTTTCGCCAAGTTGTTTGAGCCGTTCGGTGGCGGCACTCTGCGGACGATAGAGTAACCAGTAGAGCCCCATCATCCCGAGAGAGATGCAAACAAAAGTGGAAATGGCGACGATGAACAACATGTAAGTTATCCCTGTGTTTTTAGATCTTAATTCTCAGGATTTTGCGTACGATTAACATGCCTGTTGCTTGAAGAAACAGAGCAGCCGCGATCAGGTAGTGGCCCCGCTGGTCCTTCCACAAGACGCTCATGTACTCGGGATTCATTCCAGTAATAACCATGGTAACGAATATTGGGAGGCCGCAGAGCAACCAGGCAGACATTCGGGAACTAGTGGTCAGCGTTTTCAAATCACCGAGTATGCGGAAGCGTTCGCGAATCGTATAAGCAACTTTTTCGAGAATCTCTGCCAGGTTTCCCCCAGTCTCGCGCTGAATTAATACGGCCGTCACACACATTTTTAGATCGAGTAGCGGCATTCGTTGTGTCAGGTTCTCAAGCGCTAGTTTCAACGACAGACCGAGATTTTGTTCTTCATAGGTTTTCCTAAATTCTCCGGCTATTGGTTCGGGCATCTCCTCTGAAACCATGTGGAGAGCTTCAGAAAAGGCATGACCGGCCGAGAGGGCGCGGCTCATCAAATCCAGAGCGTCGGGCAGGTGTTCGAGGAACTGGTCGAACCGCTTCTTGCGCTGCCACCAAACGTGAATAAACGGTAATGCTCCCACCAGCAGGCCGCTGAAACCCATCAGCAGCAAAGATGGGCTGATGATTGAGGTGGCCACGACGGCGAGGATGCCCGCCATCACGGAGAACATTAGAAGCCGAGAGGGTGTGATATGAAGATCCGCCTGGTCCAACATCCGCTTCAACTGGAGCGCGGCCTGCATCCGAACAAGCGCCCGATTGAGCGCCGGGATCTCACTCATCAGCTCATTACGGGCCAGCACTACCTCAAGATCCTCAGCATGAGCCGAGTGAAGTAACGCATCTGAAAGTCGCTTTTGCAGGCGAGCGCGCTTGGCATCTGTGCCGTGAGTAGCAAGCAGGTAGGCGCCAAGCACCAGGAAGATAGCAAACAGGAATACGAGGAAGGAGATGAGCATACTATTTACACCTCCTCAAAGAAGATCCGCGGCAGTTGGAGACCACTGGCCTTGAGGCGTTCGGCAAAACGTGGGCGAATGCCGGTCGGACGAAAGCGTCCCAGCACCTGGCCATTTGAATCTACGCCGCTCCGCTCGTACTGGAATATCTCCTGCATAGTTATCGTTTCACCTTCCATCCCCGTGAGTTCGGAGATAGAGGTAACCCGACGGGTACCGTCTGAAAGACGTGCTACCTGGATTACGAGATCCAGGGCTGATGCAATCTGTTGGCGCATGGCCCGATCTGAAAGCCGCATGCCAGTCATCTGAATCATCGTTTCCAGCCGGGCCAGCGCATCGCGTGGGGTGTTAGCGTGAATCGTAGTTAAACTTCCGTCGTGTCCTGTATTCATTGCCTGCAACATGTCGATTGCTTCACCGCCGCGCACCTCGCCAATTACTATCCGATCGGGGCGCATACGCAGGGCGTTCCGCACCAGGTCGCGTTGCGTGACTTCGCCCCGGCCTTCGATGTTAGGAGGCCGCGTCTCGAGTCTTACGACGTGCGGCTGTTGGAGTTGCAGTTCCGCTGAGTCTTCGATCGTGACGATCCGTTCGTCTTCAGGAATGTAGGCCGAAAGGGAGTTCAACAGAGTAGTTTTACCGGCGCCGGTGCCTCCCGAAATGAGAACGTTCAGCCGGGCTTTAACGCACATTTCAAGCATATCGGCGATGTCCCGGGTTAGGGCCTTGTTTTCAATCAGGGCATTCATTCGCAAAGGCTCTGAGCCAAAGCGACGAATGGAAAGCACTGGGCCATCGATTGAGAGCGGGGGGATGATGGCGTTAACGCGCGAGCCGTCCTGGAGGCGGGCATCGACCATGGGTGACGATTCGTCAATGCGGCGCCCCACCGAAGAAACAATTCGTTCGATCACGCGCATCAGGTGTTCATCATCTTTGAATGAGACCGAGGTACGCTCGAGTTTGCCACGCCGCTCGATGTAGATCGTGCCGTGGGAATTGACGAGAATGTCCGAGACAGTAGGATCTGCAAGCAGCGGCTCCAAGGGACCAAGGCCAAAAAGTTCATGCTTAACGTCGTTGACGAGCCGATCGCGTTCAGAGGCGGAAAGCGGTAGAGACTCTTGAAGCAATACGCTTTCCGCAAGCCGCGCCACCTCGGCATGAACTTGGTCCGGCGTGAGCGTTGACAACTTGGTCAGATCCATCCGGTTGATCAAGGTGCGATGAAGCCGAGACTTCATCTCCTGGAAATTGTTCTGTCCATTGTTATCTGCCGCGCTTCCCCCATTGCTGGAAAGCGAAGTCCCGGCTGATTCCTTGATCAATCTCTCGCGAAGTGCCATGGCGTGTGATTTGTCCTCTTAGCTGAGCGTCTACTAGATCTTTTCCATCGAGGCTTGAAGGTCGAATTGATTCTGAGACGCAGGTCGTTTAAAGAGTGTGTTCCAAACACTACGTTTTGACTTTACGTCTTCCTCAACAACCACCGCGCCGCCGGTAAGGATTTCCGCTATGCGTTTTATCTCCTGGGCTATTCGGGAATCTGCTTCAGACTGCACCAGCGGCCGGCCCAGATTTATCGACGTAACTGCCACCTGATAATCGCTGGGAACAAACCCGACTACCGGCTCGCCCAGAAACTTTTCAACCTGACGCAGCTCGAGATCGATCTGCTTGCTCCAGCGATTTACTACAATGCGCACCTTCTTTCGCGGATAGCCCAGCCGATCGAAGATCTGCAAGGCCCGCTGGGTGCTGCGAATTGCGGGAATATCGAGCGTGAGCACGAGGACGATTTCATCGGCTTGGTCAAGGGCGGCCAGAGTAATCGAGTCAAACGTATGTTGCGGATCCAAAACGACGTAATCATAGGTCTCCCGCAGGCGTTGCAACACTTCATAAACATGCTCTGGTTCGATCTCATCCGCCGAATCGGCCTCCTTGGGCGCTGCAAGCAGTGAGAGATTCGATGAGCATGGTGTAACAAAGCTGGTTATTAGCGCCTCGTCGAGTCGCGTGCGATTCTCAGCCATGTCGGCAATTGAGTACTTGGGGTCGACGGCAACGAAGAGGGGCAGGTCCCCAGCTTGCAAATTGAGATCTACGAGCACCGTCTTGGCTCGAATAGAGGCAGCCAGGTTCGTCGCGATGAACGTCGTGCCGCAGCCACCCTTGCTCGAGAAGACTGCGATCATTCGACCCTTCTTTTTCGGTGCTTCAATCTGACCTTCGCAAAACTCCGAGACACTATCCAGAACCGTTCTTAGTTCGTCCGGACTAATTGGGAGTCGCAGAAACTCGCGAGCGCCAGCCCGCAGACTTTGGAGAATAAGATCGGGAGAACCATTGTGAGCGGCGGAAATCAGTGCGGTGGATGGCAGATCGGCATTCAATCGCTTAATGAATTTGAGTGCAGGCTCGGCGTTTGGACCTAAAGAAACTATGGCTGCGGCGGGCTTGAGCCGAACAATCTCTTCGTAGAGTTGCTCTGCGTCATTGCCACCGGCCAGCAATTGCGCGCGGGTATCCGCAGTCAGTGCGGTTCTAATCTCCTTAAAGTTATCGAGACCAGTGCTTAAAACTACAAGTGTGATTGGTTGGCTCATCAGTTTTCCCTGAGTTGAATGCCGATTCACTCGGCTAGAGGTTTGGTGGGATCAGACCGGCACTCTCGGCCGTTAGTGTGGTTGCATATGAAGGCATCTGAATTGTCGTGCTCACTATTGGAATAACAAATTGGAATTGATAGTCAGTGATCGTTACCGTCGCAGTACCGTCATTCAAGCCGAAATTCGAATAGGTAACCTCGACGTTAGAGGTCGCTAAATTGTTAACAAGCGGCTTCGTCCCGCCGGCAGGGTCGCCGTAGACCACGACATTCTTGACCTCATTAACATCCGCGGCTGAATTGATAACGGCATACCGGGCGCCCCGACGCGCGGCATCCGACAAAGCGTTGTGTACCCAGAGAGCACGTCCGAACTCCAAAACCGCAAACATTACCGTCAGAAATACGGTCGCGCCGATGGCAAACTCCACCAGTGTCGAACCGCGCTCACTTTTGTTTGCCTTTCTTCTAATCATTGCCTCAGTTCCAGTTAGACTGAAGGTTGCGTAAGTAAATAGCGCATCGTCACGCTGGGCTTAATATCGATGTTGAGAGAGAGCGAAGGATTTTTTGTAATACTGCCCAGATCGAAGAGTGGTTGATGTTTGAAACCCGTAATCTCCACCTTGACAGTCTGCGGGAGCACGGGTACGCCGCCCTGTCTCGAGATCACTACGTTGCCTGTCGTTAACCCGCTGATGATTGGCGAGCCTGTGCCGTCCGCGTTTCCGAACACAACGATGTTTTTTGCCTTCGTGTCTTCCGCAGAATTAACCGCAGCCTTCGTTAGATATCTCGCGCCCGCACGGGTAGCCTTGGCCAGGGTCGTATATTGATAGAAGTAGCGGCCAAACTCCGCGGTGGCTGCGAACAGGAGAATAAAGATGGGTAACACAATCGCGAGCTCAACTAACTGCACGCCCTGCTCGTCAGTCAATAGCCCGCCAAACCCAAACCTTCGTTCGCGGCGGTGGATGGTTCGTCTATGAAATAGTATCCGCATTGCAATCCCTACTTGTAGAGCACCGGCACTGCTAAAAGATTATTGACCGGGGCGCCGTCGGGGTTGTAACCGCCCCTGCCCACAACAACTATGTCGTCGATGTATTCGGCAACGAGGTCACCATTGCCCCTAACTCTTGTTTGCAGGAAGAACTGGCCAAAGCGGTCGAATGTAACCGTATCTCTCCCCTGATCATATTGGTCTTCTTTGACGATGGGGATGATCACTATCCGGCGTCCCGCAACTCCGGTATGACTGGGTGCCCTGCTCGGAGAGCCATTGCGATATTGCTCATAGGTAATGTTCTCTTGGATATTTGTGTCGGGAGGCTGTTCATCTGGATTTAACGTTCCTCCTGAATAGTCATCAAACCGGGTGTTGATTCCCTGCCTTACTGGGCCTGCGTTGATACCAGGTTCCGTATCAACCTCATATAGAGCGCCCGGTTCCGAACAGAGATCGACTCCACTTGCCAGGCCAACTCGAGCAGTGCTTGCGCCGCGACCGGCGGCTGCTAGAACCTGATAGTTTCCCGGCGATGCCATATCTCCTGGCGAAGAACGAATGGTGTAGGTTTGCCCCGGCACCATCGGAATGTCGTAATCAATTACTGAGACCGGGAGCCAGTTGCAGAAAACATTTAGTGGTACTGAATAACCAGCCGTCGCTTTAGCCGTCAGATTTTTGCTGCTACCCAAAACTGAGGCGGCAAACGAAACCCCGATTGCTGACGGCGGCGTCGTTACCCGAACAAAGCGAATATCCTCTGGCGTTCCCGTCGCCGCAGCCTCGCTCATGTATGGACCGTTAAGGTTCTTTGCAAATAACACATTTTCCCTTGGAAATGAGACTGCCTGATGGTTGAAGTCATAATTATTCATCGCGTGGACTGCCCGGTTTGTGGCTTCAGTGATGCCCGCCGCGGACGAATTCAGACCCGAGACGGCTGCCAGCGATGCCGCATCTGCGGCGTTCTGGAGTTCGGTTTTTGCTAGATAGAACCGACTGATATCAACACCAAGGCCCACAGCCAGGAGAATGGAGAGCATTCCCAATGCTGAAGTAGCCAGCACTGATCCCCGTTCGTTGTGGCGCCTCGATGTTTGACCCTTTGTACTCATTACTTTAGCTCCTTCTTAACAGAACGGAGGTGTTTTACCGGGGCTTGACTAACTCGAGATTAACGTCGAAGTGGGAAGGGATGGCCCGGGCCACCGGCAGCGGTCCATTCACGGCGCGACTGCTCGGCGAGACGAGACTTACGGTCGAGTCACTGGTGGTGACTTTTTGCGTATCAGTGGTCGTGCCTTCGCTGCTTTGACCAGTCACTGAGTGCCCGGTCTTTCCATCGATGCCTTCACCTTTTGGCTCAACGCCCAGTGGAGATCCGTTCTTGAGACCATCGATGCCACGCATGTCAGGCAGATCATCGCGGTTCACCGGTTTCACCAGGTGGGCCGT
>DATKDA010000034.1:0-15754 GCA_035512935.1 Pyrinomonadaceae bacterium
GGCGAGAGGTAACTGTACATTCCGGCTTGCTGAAGATCGTCTCCGCGCATCATGCTCCTCCATCGTTGATGTTGGACCATATTATAATTGACTATGATCATTCTGTGCGGAGAAAGTTTAGTTTTTCAGCAGCCTGCTAGGTCGCAAGAAATTATTTCGTCGGCTTTACCAGTTCCTCGACCCGCTTCTGCCACTCTGCGGGAGAAGATGCCTTTAATTGCGACAACTCGGCAGCCGCAACCACCAGTTTCCTCATGCTCGGGATGATGACAAACTCGAGCGCGGCCTTGGGCTTCTCAGCTTCTGCGATAACCGCAAGTCTCGAGTCACGCCAATCGCCGGGCGGAGTTACGCCGGCAGCCATATAGGTGATCGCCTCCAGACCGATAGTCCCCAAATCCGACATATCCTTAATCAGCGGTTCCGCTTCGCGAAGAATCGGCGACCGCGCCACAACAGCATCGAGCGCGGGGCGGGAATCGCGCCATTGTGAGAGAGTGATCTTCAAGTTCTCTCTGTAGGTATGAAAGCGTGGCGCATCCGAAAGAAATCCATCAACCATTGAAGCGAAGGGACGGGCCGCTTCGGCATCAGCGTGGGCGGCATCCACCAACCCGGTCAACGGACTGAGCATCGTAGCCGGCCTCATCTGGCCGCGCCTGTATTGCTTGACCGGTTCCACAATAGAGACCAGAGTCCTAAGTTGCTCGACTTCGCCGCCATTGGCCAATCGTCTGAGCAGGACCTCCTTGTTCCTCAGATGCGTCAGGCCCAGGTCCTCCAATCGCCTGCTGGTAATTGCCAGCCGGCGATACATGTCATTGACGTCCGCGACGGTACGCGGCGACCAGAAGCGCTCGGCAATGGCAGCAGTTCGCGGCCAGATTCGCGAGTCAATGGTTTCGGGACTCACGTATTCGCTCCACATTGTGGCCTCGCCGCCCAGCACATGACGCATCTCTCGCTCGGTGAGCTTGCTGTCCGCAGGTATCGGGTCGACGGTGTAATGGCTTTCTGCCGGGTATAACAGATCGATGTAATAGCCATTGGAAAGAATTCCGTCGTAGCCTTTGCGGGCAGCCTCTGCCAATGCCTCAGTGCCTCGCCACGACTGGATTACGACGTTCCCCGGAAGATCCGGATGTAAAATCTCGTCCCATCCCACCATCTTTTTCTTGTACTTCGTCAGGATTTGCGAGACGCGGCGATTAAAATAGGCTTGAAGCGCATGATTGTCCTTAAAGCCCTTAGCTTTCATGAACGCCTGGATCTGCGGATTTTTGTCCCAGTGTTTGCCTTCGTTTTCGTCTCCGCCAATATGCATGTAAGCGTCAGGAAACAGCGCTGCCATTTCGCCGAGGAAGCCATCGAGAAACTTGTAGACCTCTTCACGAGTGGGATCCAGCGAAGGCTCCATGATGCCGGGCCGGCGCTCGATCTGATATGGACCAGGCAGACTAGCCAATTCCGGATAGCCTACGAGCCAACTGGTTACATGTCCCGGCATATCGAATTCAGGAATGACGCGAATCCCACGTTCGCGGGCATATTCGATAATCTCCCGGGCCTGGTCCTGCGTGTAATAAAGCCCATCAGATCCAAGCTGATGAAGCTTCGGGTATTTGCGACTCTCAATTCGAAATCCCTGATCTTCAGTCAAATGCCAGTGCAGGACATTCATCTTGACGGCAGCCAACCCATCAAGATTTCGTTTGATAACCTCGATCGGTTGAAAGTGGCGGGCTGAATCAATAAGCAGTCCCCGCCAACGAAAGCGCGGTTTGTCAGCGATCCTTACTTCGGGCAGAAAGTAACCGTCGCGGTCGCCTTCCAATAGTTGTAGAAAAGTCTCGAGTCCCCGCATTGCGCCAACGACGGTGGGGGCCTCGAGCGTGGCCCGTTCTTCGGTTACCGCGAGCGAGTATGATTCGTCCTCATCGACAGAAGGAACAGTGTGACCGGGAGCGTGGGCCTGAATCACGAGGGTCGCGACATTCGGGTCCTCGACAAACTCACGCTGCAAGGTGAATCCGGTTCTACCTTCGAGTCGCCTCATGGTCCGATCGATGGCCGCGGTCAGTCGCGCATCAGACTTCCCCTTGACCGCCACCGTAAATGAGGTTGCGACGGCCAGGCGTCCGTCGCCAAATTCGACTGAAGCCGGGACTGGCATAAGACTGTGCCGGGACATCAAGTCCTTACCTGTTTGCGGAGTCTGGGAGTGCGCGCCTGAAGCAGGCAACAAGATGGAGCTGAGCAGTATGAATTTTGTAAGTTTCATTTGCCCCTTTTAGAAGAATGGGAAACGACAGATTTCGTCGCGATAAGCCGGCACGATTTGCCGGCTTGCTTAAAAGACAGGACTGCGTTCTGGCAAGGTAATCTTAGCGAGAAACTAAGTCAACGGCCAAGTGGTGTTTGTATAACCGCTAGTCTCCGCTGGCGCCGGCGCGAACACGCTTGTCGTCGGTTTCACTCGACTCGAGGGGTTGCTCGACGGGCGCCGGCTGAGCAGGCTTCTTAAAGACGCCCGTAATGCGCCCAAATACCCGCGTTGGCCCGGCAACAAATTGACGCCAGCTCTGAGTAGAACCCAGATCATCCAATAACGAGTAGGCAACGGGCGTAACCAACAGCGTCAACAGGAGCGAGAGGGACTGGCCCCCAATAACCACGATCGCAATCGAACGCCGTTCCTCGGCGCCTGGTCCAGTCCCAAGGGCCAGCGGCGTCATGGCGGCAACCAGGGCCAGAGTGGTCATCAGGATGGGACGCAGGCGATCGCGATTCCCCTGCATGATGGCCTCGTAACGCTCCATCCCCTTAGCTCGCAGATTGTTCATGTGATCGATCTGAAGAATCGAATTCTTTTTGACCACCCCGAAGAGCACAAGTATGCCCAAAGCGGAATACAGATTAAGCGTATCTCCGGTGCCCCAGATCGAGAGCAATGCGAAGGGAACGGCGAGCGGCAAGCTGAGCAGAATGGTTACGGGGTGTACCGTACTCTCGAACTGAGAAGCGAGAATCATGTACATGAAGATGATCGATAGAATGAACGCCCAGATGAATTCGGTAAACGTCCGTTCTAACTCCCGAGCCCGACCTGACACGGCAGTCGTATAAGCAGCCGGCAGATTCATCTCTCCAACCTCTGCACGCAAAGCTTCGATGCGGTCAGCGAGCGCGTATCCGGGCGCCACCGATGCGCGCACCGAAACCTGGCGTTCGCGATCGAGCCGGTCAATACGCGACGGACTCGTCTCGCGCGAAATTCGTACAAGGTTGTCAAGGCGCACCAACCCGCCGCGCGACGAAGGAACATACAGGCGTTGAATAGTTGCGACGTCGCTGCGGTCAACATCGGCAAGACGGATCTGAACGTCATAATCCTGGTTGAGCTGTTCGTCGCGGAAGCGTGAAGCCTCTTCATCGCCGCCGACCATGATTCGCAGGCTGGTAGCTATATCAGACGTATCGACTCCAAGGTCAGCGGCGCGATCCCGATCAATCTCGACTCGCAACTCCGGCTTGTCGAGTTTGAGTGTCGTATCGGCGTCCACTATCCCGCCCAGTTGCGGTATCCTGCCCACCAGTTCATCTGCATAGTTAGATAACGCCTGAATTTCAGGGCCCCGGAAAACAAAGTCGATATCAAATCGACCGCCTGCGCCGAAGTTGAAGGAAGGCGCATTGCGAACACCCGCACGCAGCGGGGCAAACTTCTGTAGACGCCGGCGGATTTCCTGCATCACGTCCTGCTGCGTGTAGTTTCCTCTGAAAGCGTTAAGCGGGTTGCCATTCTTTGTTTCAGTCCAGAGCCGGCCAAATGAAAGCGTTCGGTCTTCGTGTGGCGCAATGCGCACATAGGCGCGGCCCTGATTGACTCCACCAAGGAACGAGCCACCAACGGACGCGAGTACGAGCCGGACGCCGGGGGTGGTGAGCATTTCCTGTTCGATCTGCCTCATTCCCTCATTCATCACCGCCAGGTTAGTGCCTTCTGGCCCATTGATGTTGACTTCAAATTCGGCTTCGTCGACGTTACTCGGTATAAACTCCTGCTTGACAGTTCGATACAGCGGAATACTCGACAGAATCACGGCGATTGCCAACATTGAAACTACAAAACGATGTCGCATTGCCCGGGCGAGCATCCAGCTATAGCTCCGGTCAATCAGCCGATAGAAACCGCGCCTCGATGCTGGTTGTTCATGTCCCTTGGAAGCATCTTTGACCTTGATTAAGCGGGAACTCATCATCGGCGTCAGCGTGAACGATACGAGCAGGCTGACCATGACAGCGACCGCCGCCGTGATACCAAACTGATAAAGAAATCGTCCCGAGATCGACGACATGAAGGAAACTGGCAGGAAGATCACCACCAGGGACAACGTGGTCGCCAATACAGCAAGGCCAATATCTTTCGTAGCTTCTTTTGCCGCCTGACGGGGTGGCATCCGTTTCTCCTCAATGAATCGAAAGATGTTTTCCAGGACGACAATCGCGTCGTCAATGACCACCCCGACCATCAATACCAGCGCCAGCATCGTTACGCTGTTAAGCGTGAAATCGAGCAGCGCCATCATTCCAAAAGTAGAGATCACGGAAGCCGGAATTGCAACGGCGGCAATCAACGTCGAGCGCCATGAGCGCATAAAGGCGAAGACGACCAGTGTGGCCAGGATACTGCCAAGAATCAGGTGCTTTTCGATCTCGTGTAAGGCCGATTCGATGTAGCGTGACTGATCGCGAATGATCTCGAGTTTCACATCGGATGGAAGCTGGGACTCCACCCGCGGCAACTGGCTCTTGAGTCCGTTGATCACTTCGATGGTATTTGCGCCTGACTGTCGCCGTATCTCGATCGACACAGTTGGCACACCATTCAACCGCGAAAGTGATCGCTGTTCCTTAGTTCCGTCTTCGACTCGGCCTACATCTCGCAGTCGCACGGGCGAGCCGTCAATATTGGCCACGACCAATTCTTCAAACGCGCGCGCAGTCTGATAACGGCCCAAAGTACGCAAGACCAATTCTTCGCGACCGGTAGTAACATTACCCCCGGGCACGTCAGCGTTTTGACGTGCAAGGGCCTGGCGCACGGCCGTAATCGGTATCTGATACGCGGCCAGCCGATCGGCATCAATCCAGACGTTAATTGCTCTTTCCAGACCGCCGACAACTCTTACTTCGCCGACGCCACCGACACGTTCGAGTTGAACACGAGCAATCTTATCGCCGAGTTCGGTCAGCTCTCGCAGTGAACGCTCGGCAGAAAGAGCGATCGTCATCACCGGCGAGCTGTCATTGTCAAACTTGCTCACAATCGGCGGCAGAGCGTCCTCAGGAAGTCGTCTGATGACAGTGGCCACTCGATCCCGAATGTCCTGAGCCGCCGTCTCGAGATTGCGGTCAAGCTTGAAAGTGGCAATGACTATCGAGGTACCCTGACCCGAGATCGAACGCAGTTCATCGATGCCGTCTACAGTATTTACGACTTCTTCAACTGGCTGGGTGATTAACGATTCGACCTCTTCGGGGGAGCCGCCGGGTAGACTTGTACGAACGCTTACAGTTGGGAGGTCAACAGAGGGGAAACGATCAACTCCAAGCTGAAAAAAGCTCGCCGCGCCAACGACGACCAGCGAGAGGATTATCATCGTCGCAAAGACCGGACGACGAATACAGATTTCAGCAAGTTTTTGCATCTAGACCGTTTTTGGATTTTTGATTTGCGATTTTTGATTTTTGATTGCGACCGGCGCGAGAGTCCTGCTTTGCTCGCGTCTGATCCACGTTGTCTCTTTTCGAACTCATCTTACGGGAACTCGTCATGATCGCGACCAACTCATTTGCCTCTCTCAACAATGACTCAACAGGATTTTCGATCTTTGATTTTTGATTTTTGATTGCGACCGGCGCGAGAGTTCTGCTTTGCTCGCGTCTGATCCACGTTATGTTTCGAACTCGTCTTACGGGAACTCGTCATGATCGCAACCAACTCATTTGCCTCTCTCAACAACGACTCAACAAGTCTAGGTTTCAGGAGGCGGCTACGGATAATTATCTCAATCCAAAACGCGCTCTCGTCCGCCTCTTCCTCAACGATACCTAATCGGGCTATGAACTCGGCCTTGGAACGGGCGCGACAGGCAGCACGATAATTAGCACCTACTGAAGTACCAGCTCGAACAAGTTGATTGCCGATTGCCCTTCCTTCAATGCTTTTCGGCAGTGCTGCCACCAGCCTGATTATCCTCAGCCCAAATAGCTGAGTGCGTCTTTTCAAATCTTCTTCATTCATTTTTGGACCGTGAGGCAGCCCCCAACAACTTCTTATTTCTGGTTTATTCTCTCATCGCTTTCGATTTTCGATTTTTGATTGCGACCGGCGCGAGAGTCCTGCTTTGCTCGCTCCTGATCCACGTTGTCTCTTTTCGAACTCGTCTTACGGGAACTCGTCATAATCGCAACCAATAAATCAAAAATCGCAAATCGCAAATCAAAAATTACTCGACGACTTCGATTGGTTGACCAGATTGCAGGTTGCCCGGCTCTACTATCACTTGCTCACCAACATTCACGCCAGCAACTATCTCAGTAAAATCGACGTTACGCCGTCCCGTTGTGATCGGCTTTTCCAATGCTCTGCCGTTTTGCACCGTGATCACCTTCTCGATACCTGCGAAGGTAACGATGGCGCTGCTCGGAACGGTAACTGCCATCTTGGCATCATCGGTAACAATCTCAGCCCGGACAAAGGCACCCGGTCTCAACGTTCCGTTGTTGCGGACGTCCGCTTCCACCAACAGCATCCGACTCTGCTGCGATATAACCGGGCTTAGACGCATGATCTGTCCCAGGTAGAGATTCGGATCGCCTTCGACAATCACCCGTACGTTCTGGCCCGTGCGAATCGTCCCAGCCTCACGTTCGGGCACTTCGGCCCGCAACCGCAATGGATCCATCTTCACGATATTGACCACGGGCGCGCCCGCAGCCAGATACTCGCCCACACTGGCCCGTCGCTCTTGTACGATTCCATCCAGCGGCGCCAGCACAACAGTATCTGCTAACTGTTGCCGTGCCAGTGCCAGTTCAGAGCGGCGTTGGGCCAGTAACGCTTGCCGATTGCGAATTTCCTCAAGAGCATCCTGATAGCGGCTTTCCGCAACTTTATAAGCCGCTTCCACAGCGTCAAATTCAGCTCGAGCAACGATTCCCTGTTGCACCAACTGCGCGGACCGCTCACGATTCAAGCGCGCTTCATCCAGTACTGCGCGCGCCTGGCGAACAGTGCCAGTAGCCTCAGGCTCAACCCTGTCGTCACTGCCGTCAGGAGACAGGCCCAAACGAGCTCGAGCCTGGGCCAGTGATGCTTCCACCTGTTGAACCCGCAAGCGATAATCCTGCTGATCGACCTGCGCAATTCTCTGCCCCCGCCGGACAACGCTGCCAAAATCTACGGAGATCGTACTGAGCCGGCCCGGGACTTTCACGCTTGCTATCGTTTGATCAAAAGCAGCGAGAGTTCCATTGGCAACAACTGTCTCACCGAACGGAGTTTCGGAAACGCGCGCTGTCCTGACCTGCCGTGCTGTTTCCCCTTCGCCGGGACGATTTTGGCGCGCCGAAGCGGGATAGTCACTCTTGCAGCCGGCGCCAATTAATGCAAAAAAGCAGATTAAAGAGACTGGAATTAGACGAGTTGCACTCAATGATAGTTTGAAATCCTTGTTGAACATACCTGCAAACCCGCAGCTGGATGATCCCGCCGATTACTCCCGGATTACACCGAATTACCCCTCTGCAAGTCATCTCGATCCGGCTGCGGGTCGTTTAGTTTATCATGCAGTAACGACAATACCTTAGCCCACGTAAGCACTGCTAAAAAGCTTACATGTCGACCCGGCCATTAAAGTAAGGACACGAGTACGGTGTTAATTAAAACGGGTGAAGTAAGGTGTTAGTTACAGGTATTACCTTTTGCTTTTTGACTCTACCCGCCGAAGCTCTTTCGCAACAAATAAGAGATCTTCACGAAAAAGGTCCGCGAATTGCGACGAAATCCAGGAACTATTTGTCGGGTGAAGGGATGAAGCTCGTTGTAACTAAGATCGTCGTTATAGCCCACGTAAAAGGAGGTGCCGGGACTAGGTGTCCACCCGGCAAGCACTTGCGACCGTAATCTCGAATTGAGGGTATTGTAGTCAAAGATAGCGCGCGCAAAAGTGGCCCGAGTAAATTGATATGTGCCACGGAATGTGATGATGTTCACATCAAAGGCCGTCCGTCCGGTGTCGTAACGCTTCAACCGGTTTTTAATCAGATTGAATGACATCCGCAGCTCATTCGTCGGTTGGTAGGTTAAACTGCCGCTCAACTCAAAGAGGTCGCCACGTCCCGGATCATGTGGGGCATTCGGGCCTAACAGTAGGGCGCCAGGGCTAACGCGTGGATACTTGCGGCCATTGCCAAAATCCAGATCGAAATGGCCCATGCGATATACGCCGCGAGCGTTGAATTGAAGCTTCTTGCTGAAGTTCGAGCCGGCAAATACAAAGAAGTGGTTCTTGCGTGAAGATCTTTCGTTATCGGGACCAAAAAAGGTTCCGGGTCGTGTTGCAGTGCGCGTCGGACCAAACTCATGCTCGAACAGTCGCTCATAAGCCGGCTCCCAGGATACTCCGATCCAACTGCTTCGTCGGAGGTTCAGTTCTGCCAGCACCTCGGTTTCCCAGGTGTAGAGGCGGCCCTGCCAGTCATACTGAAAATGTGTGAACTGACGCAGATAATAGGAGATCAACTTCTGCTTTGGCTTGGGATCAGATCTATAGCGAAGATAGAAACTGTTGAAGTTTGAGTTAGTCCTCCGGAAGAAACCGACGTCCGCGCGATAATCTCGCGTAAAACCTTCACCGTAAAGTTCCCAGCCCCAATTGCGCCCGGAGACGTTGTAAGCAGTCATGTAACCAAATCCATTGCCAGTGCGATAGCGGCTCACGCCCTCTTCGGCATTGAAGAAATGATTTCTCGATGTAGTGCCAAGCAATTGAAATGTGTAGGTAGTCTGATTGTTGAGACGGAACCGGCCGTCGAAGCCCAACACATCGTTGTGCTTCTGAATAAAGTTGTAGCTTGTTGCCATAATGCCAAGCGAGTTCTCTTTGCCGATGTCCCTTTTCAATCTCAGCACGCCAATATGAGCATTCCTATCGAGAAAGCGTAAGTTATTGGGATTCAGACGCTCATCCCCAACAAAATTGCCGGGCCCACTGTCGCTCGCCAGCATTACCCCAAAAGTGTTGCGGCCCTTTTTCCCCGAGAGTTTTACTGCAAGGTCCGGGTCGACAATGGCCCGCGTGTGCACCACGGTTACCGGCGTTCAAAAGATATCGATGCCTTCAAGAAAGAAGGGTCGTTTCTCGGAGAAAAAGATAGGAAAGCGTTGATTGGCTGTTACTACAATCTGATCGGCTTCAACCTGAGCGAAGTCGGGATTAATCGCAAGGTCAAGTGTTAGAGCGGAGCTTGGAACTTTACCGTAAGGCCAGGATCAAACTTCAAGGCTTCATTAACCATCCGGCCCGGATCCGGAATCCCGGCAGGCGGCGTAAACGAACGAACAAACTTACCGCTTTGTGAAAGGGTCAGACTTGGTATCAACTCGATGGTCCGCTCTGCCAGAATCCCGTCCAGCCCGGTAAGGTGGCCCGACTGAGCCAGAGTGCTGTCAATTGCCCGGGAGAATGGCATCCAGGAACTAAGTTCCCGATTAAAGCGCTGGATGCGCCGGAAGAAGTGGGCCCCCCACAGTTTGTCTTTACCGGCTTCGTAACGAAGCGATTTGAAGGGGATCGCAATCTCTACGACATAGCTGTCTTCAGTGATGGCGCCCTTGGACTCCATCAGAATGTCAACGCTGAAGTCTTCGCCTCGACCTTCTGTCAGCACTCCGTCAGCCTGGATTCCGAACGGATTGAAGAACATCTCGAAGGCTTTGCGCTTATCATTAAACGTGTCGAGAAAAAAACCGACATAGTCATCCTGAAAGATACTGTCTCGCTTCGCAACCGTGGCGCGGATCTTGTCAGGCTCGTCGAAGGCCCTGAATGCGACATAAAGAAACTTCGTATCGTAACCCAGCAGGACCTCAGTCGGTTTTGATGGTGGGATGTTCTCGCCCGGGTCGATTTGATAGAAGTCTTTGAGCACTACTGCCTGCTGCCACACCGCGTCATCAAGCTTTCCATCGATCTGTGGGGCAGTTTCGAATTTAGGGATGACTACAGGGTTACGTTTCTCGGGCGGCAGCACAATCGCTTCCTTACCGCTCTTTGTGGTCGTCACCGTTGGTGTAACTGTTTCTGAAGAGGTGGTGGTTTCCGGCGTAACCAACGGCGTAGGACCAGGCGCCGGCGTTGGCGTGGAAGATGCTGTTCCGGCGCCTTCAGTTGATGGCTCCGCGGGAGAAGTGGAGCTTTGCTGAGCATTCCCATTCCAGGAGAGGCCAGCCAGCAAGGCGAGAAGCAAGACCAGATTCTTCATCCGTTAGTAGATAATCTTTCCGGGGGCACTAAAGTGAAGTTGGATACCGAGCTATGCTACCGAACTCAGGGCCGGCAACCAGCAAAAGTTTCTGCTTCTCATGAGGCTCAAGGCCAACCCTGATGCCTTACGGAAAACTCGACCTAAAGGTTCGTTGAGATCTTCATTGCTTGCGAGGGCGAAGAATCAGTTGGCCTTCTCCGGTGTTTAGCGTAAACACATTGCCGCCACGTCCGACTTTCCAGCGTTTGACCCGTTTTGATGGGGCAAACTCTTCAGTCAAGGTCAGGCCTTCGTTGGTTACGGAATCCACATTTGTTTCGATAGTGAAATCAGAGTCGGCGGGGATTGCAAGCGCGATGTTACCGTCGCCGGTTCGAGCGACAACACCATTGAATCTCCCATCCAAAGAAATGGGACCATCGCCGGTGCGCGCCTCGATTTGGCCTTCGAAATTGGCAATCCGAATAAGACCGCCACCGGTATTTGCAATCAACCGGCCACTACCGTCGGTTACTTCAATTGAGCCATCGCCGGTGCGTAGCGTGACCTCACCTGATACGCCCTTAATGCTCAAGCTGCCATCGGCGGATGTAGCGTGGACGGAAGCATTACGGGGTACATACACTTCCAGATTAGTCGTTCCCTGATGCGCCGGCGCCCGGGCGACAATCGAAATATTGTTAGGCCGCTGGTCCGTGTGAATCTGGATCTGTTTTAATTCGTCAGGACTGTGCCCGTACTTCACCGCCTTGTACATCACTTCCGGCTTATCCCACCCATTCACTTTAACGGCGCCATCAAACGTACCGATGGTTACTCGCGGCTTGTCGGTCACTTTAAACGTCCTGGTTTCCTCTCCTACAAAGGCTCGGCCTTCCGTCTTCGCGCCTTTGGAAGCGGCGCCACCGTTCCGACTACGACTGCGCATCTCCTCGCGCATGCGTTTCGTAGCCTCGCGCCGCACTTCCAACTGGGCACGTTCAATCTCTCGCTGTGCTTCACGAAGCGCGCGTTCGACCTCACGTCGCGCGATGGTCTGTTCCTGCCTCACCGCCCTCGCCGCTTCGAGCTGAGCCTGCCGGACTTGCCTACTTGCTTCGCGCATCTGCGCTCTCTGCTTTACGGCTTCAGCTCTGACCACCCGATCCTTCTCTTTTTCGGTAATCAGATCCGAGACAGAACTGAGTTTGCCGCCGTCACCAGCGTGCTTAATCGTGATACTGCCGTTCACATTCCCCAGCCTCACTTGCGGCCCCCCGGAACCTAATTGTCCATAAAGTTCGTGGCCCACATAGTTGCCGTGCTGCACTTTCAGTCCAAAATCGTTCTTTATTCCTCCATGAACGGTTGAGGCCCTGAGTACAGCATTTGCACTAGAGGGAATTACGAGTAAAACGCTGCCATTCACGGAATTGAGCGAAATCGATTTCGTCTCATCCAGTTGTATAAAACTGGCTTCGAGCGGTCCGTTTACCGTGGAAAGCTTTGCCTCACCCTTTAAGCCTCGCACGCGGACCGGACCGTTGATGGATGATGCCCTTACGTCGCCCTCCGCACCTTCAATTATCAACTCTCCATTCACGAGTTCAATCGACTCGAGCCGCGCCCGACGCGGCACGGTGAGTGTGTAATCGACAACCGCCGGATTGTTGATGCGGCCACGTTCATCGCTGGTAAACGACTGGCTGCGATGTGGGTACTCTGTTTTGATCCTGATGCTGTCGGCGGCGGCGCGGATATCGATCCGGGCTTCGGCCAATCGTTCGGGACGGTAAGCCCTTTTGACCGCGTATACCTGAACCTCGTTTTGGTCCGACACGTTGATCCGAACCGCACCGTTTAAATTTTCGACACTGACACGGCCGGTTGCCGAAAGGGGATACGTCAGCCTGAATTCTTCGCGTATTTCCTGGCCCGTTTGCGCAATGCCGGCCGTAGACTCAAGTCCGACATGCGTGGCCAGCGATGTTCTAGTGCTTGAAGCGATTGTCATCGCCGTCATCAAAATCATTAATGTGATCAGACCTTTTTTCACAACTCTCTCTTCCTTATCCAAATTGGGGGACATATTAAGTTCAGTGTCTTGCCGGGAACAGTCTTAGCCCGCACGGCGCAGGTTAATGCTGCCGTTAAGTGTTTTGAGAATCAGCTCGCGCCCACCGCTACCAATCGTGCCGCTCAGGTGTTTACGGCTGACGCGATTGACAACGGCGAGCGGAAAATCCGAAGAGATAGCGCCATTGAATGTGTCGGCCTTAACTTCAGCGCTGATGTTCTGTGGCAGATCCAGCGTGATGCCGCCGTTAACAGTATTGAACTCCAGTTTATCGGGCCAGTTTGTGTCGCCCAGAGTGGCCGCGATCTCTCCATTGACGGTGTTGGCTCGAGCATAGCCGCTCGTTGATATGGTAATGCTGCCATTCACGGTCGAGAGGACCACGTTACTAGCCAACGACCTTGCAACAATCTCACCGTTAACCGTTCGCCCGCTAAAGTTCACTCCGGCGGGCACGCGCAATGCGACATCGACTTTGACATCGTTATTACGCACATTCATGCGACCACCCTTCCCAGGTTCACAGCTGTTCGGATTATTCGGATCGTCGCTCGGGTAGACCACGCAAATCGTCACTCCCTCTGAATGCTCCAGAACCCTCAGATCGACCAGAGCGGGATCGCTTCTGCGCGCTTTCTTGGTGGCCAGTACCTCGACGTTGGCGCCTGAAGTGGGTTCGGCGCTGATGTCGCCATTGACGCCTTTAATTTCGATTGTGCGACCGGGCGCAACCAATCCCGTCCAGCGAAACTCATCGCTGCGAACCTCGTCCTGGGCTATAACTGAGGTGCACTCGACTGGTTGGGCCGAAAACCCCACAGCGTAGCTCTCGGGCCCGGGTTGGAACCAATCGAGCACGACCGCCTGAAAACCGGACGAGTAGTCGTGAAGCTGGTTCAGGTCCCGTATTGCATTGGTAATAACTGCAAAAGCAATAACGATAAAGAGGATAGCTGTGTACTTGCTGTTTTCCGCGTGGATTCTTCTGTCTGGCTGCATCATTTTCTACTCCCCGGATTTCGGGGCCGAGAACGGCGATCTTGGAGATTTCTTGAACCGCTCTCGGCCCTTTTGCGTTGCTCTACAGTCAGAACACCGAACCTACCGGGTTTGTGACAAAGAAATGGCTTTCCTTGTAATTAACCCGCGGGGAAAAAGGGAATCCAATTAGATTCAAAGAGTGTTTCGAATCCAGGGACAAGATTGAGTGCTGAGGAGGCGCCTAGTTCTTTTTCAGGAGCACCTTGCCGCTGAAAGAGGCCACCGAGATGTTAGCCTCACCCGTTCCGTGAACTGCATTAACGCGACGTAGGATGATCACGGTGGCTCGAGGGTCCACCTTCACAACCACACCGGGCTTAACCCTGGGTGCGACCCTCGTCGATGGCGTGCGAGGGGGCGCCGGGGCTCCAGGCGCCATTGCACTGCCAACACTCGTGGAACCGCCCTCTGCCAGAACTTGTAACGGAAAATCTGAAACTACTACATCCTTGTTTGAGACTTTCGCGTTCAGTTCGAACGAAGCGTCCTCAGGCAAACTGAGCGTCACATCACCTGACATCGTCAAAAACCCGTACCGGCCGCCCCGGACGAGTGGACTTCGTAGATTCACATTGCCGCTGACCGATTTAACGTTGAATCGCGAGTGGCCCACCTGGACCAGATTGATATCCCCGCTAACACTTGCTGCATCAAACGCGTCACCGCTATTAACGGGACGCACGTTTGTAGCGTCGATGCCCCCTCCGATAGACGTCAGTGTGATTCGCCCGCCTAGATCTCGCGCAATTATGCTGCCACCAATCGTCGCGGCCTCGACCCATTTCACAACCTGCTGAATGGTTATGTCGCCATTCTGGGTTCCCGCATAAGCTGCTGTAACGCCGGAAATGCTGATACTGCCGTCCCGCGTTTGAATCTGAACAGTGGCGCCTTGAGGGACCTTTAATTCCACGTCGCTGTAACCCTGGCAAGAAGGTCTCACCCTTGCGCCATGCGGCTCGATAATTGAAAGTTCAAGACGTTTTGGTGCGGGCGCATCGCCTGTCGTCTCACCTTTGAAGTCGATTTTGTGCGCATCAGATCGAGCGAAGACTTCATTCCTGTCCCAACCGCTCACATTGATGCTTCCCGACATTACGCAAAGGGACACCATTACGCCCGGATCGGCAGTAACCGTCCGCTCCACTTGTTGAGTCGAACTATTCCTGCGCTCGTCCTCGCCGGCCAGAACCGCTGTCGTCAGGGCAAATAGCAGGGGGACAAAAATTAGAGCTTTAAACTTCATTACTTTATATCAGCGCCTGTTATACATCCGGGCATCCGCCACGGTGTTCAGAAGATCTACCTTGCTTTGATAGGCAGCAAACATGAACTCGGCTGCTAGTGGATCGTTGGGATTGCTTTTAGCTGCCGTCCGTGCTGCCGCAAGCGCCCGATCGACCAGAGCGAGATTCCTCTCATACTCAGCCTGAAGGGCCGGTCGCATTGGGCTGTCTGGATTGGCCCTGATCGAATCATCGAGCGCCGCAATTGTCTTCAGATAACTGCGCTCACCCGGCAGGAGTCGTACTTCCCTGGCAACGGAACTCGGGCCACTTCGCCGCTTGACAGCTTTGCGTGGCTGCCGCGACGGCGGAGGCTCTGGTGCTTGTATGCCAGAAGCGGTCATTGAATCATCCGTCCTCGGATCAACCTCATTCGAAGTTTCCTCGGGTGATTTGTTGTTAGCAACCGTTTCCGCAATTCCGCCCGGAGCGCTGACCTCGGGATTGCGCAACTTAACGATGGCGAAGATGCTCGCGAACGCCAGAACTGCCATCAGACCTGCATAACCAAACGCCTGCTGGGGAGCAAAATTGAAGAGCGCTGCAAACGACTCAATCCACGGCCGGCCGGGTGCGGATTGACGAGCCGTAGGGCTAACGACTTCCGATCCCGCAATCGCAGCGTCAACACGCTGCCGCAATCGTTCGGTTGGTACGGGAAGCTCAAACTCCGGCACCAGTGCTGACGCCAGCAGGAGATTCTCGCTCTCTAACTCAGCCGCAGACGCGGCGCACTTCGCGCACCGGGCCAAATGTGACGCAACGTCTTTGCGCAGCTCCGTTGAAAGCTCTTCGTCAAAATAGCTTTGTAGGACGC
>DATKDA010000035.1:0-29247 GCA_035512935.1 Pyrinomonadaceae bacterium
ACTGCGTGGATTTACAAACTTTTGAATTCTCATCCAAAGTTTTGCATATTGCCGGATTCCTACATAAGTGTCTCTGAACAATAAAAGCCGGAGTTAATTGCCCTGAGATTACCCTGGCGAGAGTGAGGTGAATGCTTGGTCATTTGGGGGAAATCGAAAACACGTTCTAAGATGTGCTTCTCAATCGAGGTCAGCCTCCGGATCTTAAAGTGTGAAAGGGCGATCTCAATCTTGAGAGATTAAAACTTAACCATGCGTGTAACGATCGGACAGATCAATACAACCAACGGGGATTTCGTAGGCAATACAGCCCGCATTATCAACGCCATTGAGCAGGCTAAAAGAGACCGCGCCAATCTCGTTGTATTACCCGAAGCAAGCATACAAGGATATATGTCGCTCGATTGGTTTCTCGATCGAGATGTCGTGCGCCGATCCCTGGAGCCGTTGGAACAGATCATTGCCGCCACTGAAGGACTGACCGCAATTGTAGGCACGGTCCGGCCAACAGACTTGTCATTGGGACCGAGTTTTCTCCATTCCGAACGGCCGGTGGAAGCGCCTCCAGGAAGAAAACTCTTTAATTCGGCGGCCATCATCCATGATCGGAGGTTGGTGGGCTTTGCTGATAAGACGCTATTACCCGAATACGATGTCTTCGACGATCCCAGGTATTTCGAGCCGTCTCGCGAGCGCCGGCTGTTTAAGATTGCCGATGCCAGACTTGGCGTCACCGTCTGCGAAGACTTTTGGAACGACAAGACGTTTTGGAAGGAACGACTCTATTCACATGATCCGGCGGACGAACTGATCGACCTGGGGGCCAATGTTCTGATCTCACTCAATGCCTCTCCCTTTAATAAAGGGAAGATGGGCCAGCGCTGCGCCATGGTTTCTCATCGGGCCCAAGCCGCCCGCCTTCCCATTATTTTCGTCAATCTTGTGGGAGGCAATGATGGCGTCATCTTTGACGGCGCCAGCATTGTTGCCGATCAAGAAGGCAGAATCATTTTACAAGCGCCTCCTTTTGAGGAGTTCGTTGGCACGGTCGATCTCGATTCAAGGCTACCCGACACACGCTGCCTTCCGGGAGACGACATCGAGACTGTTCATCGTGCCCTGGCGCTCGGCATCCATGATTATGCTCGGAAGAACCGGTTTGCGAGAGCTGTGCTGGGCCTGTCTGGCGGTATTGATTCGGCTGTTGTCGCAGCACTCGCTTGTGAAGCCATCGGAGCGGAAAATGTTCTCGCCGTAATGATGCCCTCGCCATATTCCTCGCGATCAAGTGTCGAGGATTCTATTGAGTTAGCAGGTCGTCTTGGAATGAAAGTTATCGAGCAGCCAATTACCGCTGCATTCGAAACGCTGTTGGGCCAGTTGAACTTGCCGTCGCCTGGAACAGAAGCCGGCTCAAATGCTGCTGAGAACTTGCAGTCACGGTTGCGGGGCAACATCCTGATGACGATCTCAAACGCCGAAGGACGTCTGTTGCTCTCGACCGGCAACAAGTCAGAACTCGCGCTTGGGTATTGCACCCTCTACGGCGACACGAATGGGGGCCTCGCTGTCATCGGCGACGTCTTAAAGACCGAGGTCTACTCGTTGGCAGATAATATTAATCGAGACCGGGAGGTCATTCCGCGTTCGATTATTGAAAAGCGGCCCTCTGCTGAGCTTGCGCCTAATCAGTTCGACGATCAATCATTACCGCCTTACGGCAAACTGGATCCGATCCTGCAACTTTATTTTGAGCAAAAAGCGACGCCCGAAGAGATTATCGCTGCGGGAAATGAGCCGGCGCTCGTCTATGACATCCTGAATCGCGTTGAATCTCCGGCGAATGAATTCAAGCGCCGGCAGTTGCCCCCAACTCTGATTATTTCCAGAAATGCCATCGGCATTGGCAGACGGCGACCAGTGACGCATCGGTACCGGCGCACTCCGCCTCAAGACTAGACTGAAGGGGTTTTGCCGCTTGCCAGCAGGCTCCACCTTGAAGCAATATCTCTCTATTCCCCAACAAGCTCTAATAGCAAACGTGACCTTGAAGTTAATTGAATAGGTGAGATTATGAAAACTTGCATTCTTTGGGCGCGTGCTGTCGTGGCAGCCGGATTAATACTCATTGCGTGTGCCCTTTTCGTGAATCCTTCGAGTGTGGTGGCGCAGAATGCGGAGAAGTCTCAGCCCCCGACGCAGCCTAAGCTTTCCGAAGAGGAAGCTAAGGCGGCTACTGACATCAATAATGCGCCGGATGCCCGGGCAAAACTTACTGCCGCAACCGAATTTCTTAAGAAATATCCGAAGAGCGAAGCGCGAGAGCAAGTGGCTGGGTACATTGCCACCCAGGTGGCCCAGGTCCCGGACGCCGCGACAAAGCTAACTCTTGCAGAGGAATTTCAGCGCGTCTTCACCGAAGACTCGGAGATTCAGTTTATTCGACCGGTCTTAATTGAAGCATACCTGAATGCTAAGCGAGTCGACGACGCGTTCAACGTTGGTACAACTGCGCTTGCGAGAGACCCCGAAAACATACATGTACTGATCCAGTTAACATTTGCCGGCACTGAAGAAGCAAAACGGCAGAACGCCAAATATGTTACTCAGGCGCTCCAATACGGACAGAAAGCAATTGGGCTGATCGAAGGCGACAAGAGGCCGCCGCGAGTCGACGAAGCCGCGTGGGGTAATTACAAAGCCTTGTTGGGGCAGTTGTATCAGCAAACGGGAGCGCTCGAACTAATCAGCGGAAAGCCCGGCGAAGCCAAGGGCAGATTAGAGAAGGCAATTCAGTTTGATCCAAAAGAGCCGTCGAGCTACGTGCTGCTGGGTTATGTGATCAACGACGAGTACATCAACCTTGCCACTAACTACAAAGCAATGCCGGAGGGTGATGAGAAAGCGGCTACGATGAAGAAGATCGAGGGAATGATGGATAACATGATCGATCTTTATGCCCGCGCCGTCGGGCTAGCAACAGGGCGACCCGAGTATCAATCGCTGATTCAGCAAGTGATGCCGGATCTCACCAGCTACTACAAGTATCGCCACAATCAATCAACTGATGGTCTGCAACAGTTGATTGACAAGTACAAGCCTACTGGAACGCCTTAGCGGATCGTTGATAAAACAGCCTCGACATTGACAGCAGCAACAACGTCCAATATATTCCGCTTCGCCCGGCCAACAGCTTGAAGTCGCTGAGGCTCGGACCTAGGCGGGGGGAGCCCAGGGGAGTATTCTAGAGACTCCCTGGCCCTCCCCGCCTTATTTCTTCGATCAGTGCGCGTAGTGCGCGTAGACTACCCGTACCTTCTCGAGAAAGTTGCGACGATCGACAATGAAATATAGTTTGACCTTAACTGGACCACCCGCAAGCTTTCCCACGACCTCTTCAAAAACCTCAAACTGGTTCCGCTCAGTAATTCCTTCGGCATCGAGATAACCCGAATAACGCAATCGCTTGATTAGTTCCAGGAGTGTCAGGCGACCTTCCAGAGTGCGCCCTCCATGCTTGTGTGAACGGCTTACGAGGTACTGAACTATCATTAACTCATGATAGAGCAGAGGGGATAGAAACAACCTTGGGCCGGAACGCTCCCAACTCCCGGCCAGTTGGTTTGACCGTCTGATCGCGCGAACGCCTGAAAGTTCTTCCTCCCAGTTGGTCTTTGGGTCAACACGTTCGAGAAAGCGCCGGCTGCACTCAATCAACCATCCATCGTCATTCAGGTCCAGGTTGTGGACCAGGGTATCGAGCCAATCGAAAAAAATCTTTCGTTTGTCAACCCTGGCCTCCACCACCCTGAACTGTTCGTCTTTTTTCGGAAGTGAGTTGATTAATTTACGGCGGACAGCGTCGGTGGACTTACCGCCCTCGATGCGATAGGTGTCCAGTCGCGCATGCCAGCGTTTCGCGGCAGTGCAGTAAGGGCAATGCGGGTTTTTCTCATCACTGTCGAAGAACGGCCGCACGGCCTTTGGCGCGGTAAGCTCTTCAATTGTGGGTGAGTATCGTTTGATTTCTGAGTAGGCCGTGCGTGGCGCCAGCCCCAGTTGCTCAGTGAAGAGGTCGAAGATACAGGCGAGGCAAACGAGGGTCGTGTATTCCGTGACAGTGCCGGCCGGAAAGCCAGTGAGATCAATACTTGATTTCTTCTTGCCGGCCATGGCATTCAACTGAGCGAGACGAGGATCGGCTTTAACTCTTCATCTATGTGGCCCACGGCGAGGTCGAGTTCTGCGGCAAGGTTGCCCGTCGTTGATTTCAGTTGCTTGAAATTAAAGATCTTCTGATCGAGAAGATGAGAAGGGACAGCATTACCCAGTGCGGTAAGCATTGAAGCGCGAATGTGCGGGATTTCAGTTTCGAGGTTCACAACCAGCCGCTTCAACCGCGCCCGCTTGAGGTTCGATTGTGATCCGCAAAGATCACACGGAATGATCGGGAAGCGTTTCAGATCGGCAAACGCCGCGATGTCACTCTCGCGACAGTATGCGAGCGGCCTGATGATCGTATTGCGGCCATCATCGGCACGCAGGATCGGAGGCATTGCTTTTAAAGTGCCTACATAGAATAGATTCAAAAGGAATGTAACAACGATGTCATCGGCATGATGGCCCAGAGCAATCTTCGAGCAACCTTCTTCCTGTGCGATCCTGTACAAAATACCGCGTCGCAAACGCGAGCAAACAGCACAATAAGTTTTGCCTTCTGGTACCAAACGCTGGACGATCGAATAGGTATCGCGCTCGACGATACGAAAAGGGACGCCCAGGTTACTCAAGTATTCCGGCAACACATGCGCGGGGAATCCAGGCTGTTTTTGATCGAGATTGACCGCCAGCAGATCGAACCTAACCGGCGCTCGCCTCTGTAGATCGCAGAGCAAGTCGAGCAAGGTATGGCTGTCTTTGCCATCCGAAAGACAGACCATGATCCGATCGCCCGATTCAATCATCCCAAATGCGTCAATGGCTTCGCCCACGCGGCGCAGCAACCGTGTCTTTATTCTGCTTTCAACAAACATTTGATCTTAACTCTCAAGCGCTATTTTTTAACCTCGCAGCATGCCATGCAGAAGGGGAATTGACAACAACTCTCGACCAAACAATACAAAAACCCCTTGACTGTTTCCCCTTGAGCAATTAATAATGCCCATACTGCACAGTTGTTTTTGGAATCTTGTCCTCAACGAGGCCGAACTTTCAGCAGTCTCCGGGCTTTGTGCTCAGAGCATTGCTGAGGTTTTGGCCATCAGTTTTCTGGACAGCAAGCCAACGCAGCTCAAGTCTACGTGCACCTCGTTCCCGGCGTCCGGTCGGCCATCCGGGCTTGGTGGGTAAACGAAACATTTTAAAAGCCTTTGCAGGATCTGCACGAAATTCAATTTTGTGCAACGCCAAAAGGCTATGGTGCTGTCAGCGGTTCTGCCAGGCCCATCGTCCGGCGGACACTCCCAGATCCAGAATCGCCAAAGAGCCCGGAGGATCAGCAGCACTCCCTTGGAGAGTTTAACTATGCTCAACGTTACGCCTAAACCAAACGGGCTCAACGGAACCGCCGCCCCCAATCCAGCGCGAGGCCGAACCTTTTCTGATACGCGACCGCCGACAGCGTCCGAACCTTCAACACTGCGCGTACTTCCAAATAACGGTCAACCGTCGCGCCCACACCTTGTCTCCCCACCAGGTCCTCTTGCTAAAGAACCGAGGAAATTCCAGGCCAAGGTACCGGTCATTACCGGAGAGGCACATTATCGAGGAACGGTTCAAGTTGACGGGATGTTATCGGGTCAATTGGGAGCGGCCGGAAGTTCGCTTAACCTGCGTCAAAAGTCCCGATTGGCTCTGGCGGCCGAGCCGGAACTTTCAGGCGAAATCAGTTTCCACGACATGGTGCGTGTCAATGGTCACATCGCTGGAACCATCTATTCGCAAAACGGTACGCTGATCATCGATCTCAGCGCCAAAGTGGATGCAAACGTCAATGTTGCCGTTGCCGTGATCAGCGGGACGGTACATGGAGACATAGTCGCCAGGGAACGTGTTGAGATAGAATCTGCCGCAAAGATCTACGGCAATATCTGGACGCGCTCGATCTCGATCAAGGACGGCGCAATCTTTGAAGGCGCCTGCAGCATGATCGAAGAAGAGCAGACGGAGACTAATTCTCAAAATACATTTTGATTTGACTACAAGGGTAGACATGGGCAGTTCAATTTGTCTATTATAGGCGCCCGTTCGTTGCGAGCGGACCGCTCGAAAGCGATCCCTAGCGATCACCAGGAAATAATCCACAAAAAGCGCGTCGTTTTGTTGCTTCTATGCCCGATGACACCAAAAAGGTGACTAAACCCACCGCGCCGCCTAATTTATGGAGGTTACAAATGCTCAGGATAGGAAAGAACCCCAAGGATCAGGAAGATCAAGAACACGCCAGCGACAAGCAGGAGCAGGCACCATACACCACTCCGAGGACCTATTCTTCGTATCAAGGAACGAATACGGAACCTAAACCGCCAGTAGAATCCTCTGCCACGCTCAAAGCCATGACCGAAAGTGAGACATTGGCCCGGGATATCAAGGAAGGGACTCTGGGCGGGTTCGTCGGCGGTGGCACTATAGTTACGGGCGAGGCGACGTTTAAGGCGATGTTGCGCGTCGATGGACATCTGTCCGGCCGAGTAAGCTCGAGTAGCGGAACCCTGATCATCGGCGCTAACGGAAAGGTTGACGCCAACGTCGAGGTGGCCGTGGCGATCATCCACGGTTCGGTAAATGGTGACGTAATTGCCACGCAACGGCTGGAACTGGGCCGTGCTGCCAAGGTGAATGGGAACATTCAGACCCCCTCCCTGGTAATTGAGCAGGGCGCCATCTTCGAAGGAAGCTGCAAAATGCTCCAGATGAGCGCAACGGCAGAAAAGAATAAGAAGAAAGAGCAGCCACTCGATACAACGTCCATCAGCCCAATCTCGGGTGACGGAACGACGAAATCGACAGAAATAAGCAGCGTTTCAACTATCGCCAGCTAGCTGTAGACTTTCTTACGTACATTTTCTGAGGCGCTTCGCCCTGCTTTGAGCGAAGCGCCTCTTCTTTTTCTTTTTTCTAAGCCCGCGCGCTTGACACAACCAGTATCTGTCCACGATACATAGGGAGCATCTTCCCACTTAAACACGGCCGATCAGTTGCTAAGCGCAATGATCCCTTTTGATTCAATGTCCAAATTCAGATCAATCCAAAGTTCTCGAGTCTTAAATATAGCTTTCGATGCCCCCGTTTACGCGCTAATCGTGTTTGTGCTGCTCCTGTCCCCGGCCATCTCGGTTGCTCAAACCAACAACGTCGCTTCAACGCCGCCATCTTCTGTAATGCTTCAGATAATAAAGGCCGAGGATGAACGCCGGTGGGGGCCGGATTTGAACACGCTCTTGTCAGACAGCTCTGAGAGTGTGCGTACTCGTGCTGCTATCGCAGCCGGAAGGATTGGGGACCAAAATGCCGTACCAGCACTCATCTCAATGTTGGGCGCAGATCCTTCAATCGCTGCGCGCGCTAAGGCCGCGTTTGCCCTGGGCGAGATTGAATCCGCAACCGCTGCAGAGGAGTTGGTTGCGCAGTTGACAAAGACCTCGCAGCCGATCCAGGTCAGGGCGCGCATCATCGAAGCGCTGGGAAAGATCGCTGCCGCCCTCCCGAGAAACGATGAGGCTCGCAGCCGGGCTTTAGGCACAGCGATTCTGAACGCGCTTGATTCAGAACTCCGAAACCGCCCGAACAACAGGGAGGTTGTGTTGATAAGTTTCACTGCGGCCCTGCGTGCTCGTCCCGAAGGAGCCGGAAAGGTCATAGCCTTATTTCTTTCTGACCCGGATTCCAGAGTTCGGGCGGACGCCGGAAATGCATTGGCTCGTCTGCGGGCAGGCGAAGGCAACGAGAAATTGCGAAATTTATTAGTTAACGACTCGGATCCTATTGTTCGCGCAAACGCTGCGCGGACGCTTGGGGCTACAGAAGACAAAGCCTCGCTTGGCGTACTTCTGGATCGGGCGGCAAGGGATGCCGATCTGCGAGTGAGGGTTAGTGCTATTCGAGCCCTGGCGTCTTTGAGAAATCCGACCGCGACCAAGCCACTCCTACTGAGGGGAAAGAAATTGACCGAGCGAAGGTTGCGCGGCCGTCCAACCGAAATAAACGAGGTGCTGGAGATCGCTACGGCGCTCGGTAGGGCGGCAGAGGCTTCCCGCGATCAAGATGTGGTTTCCTGGTTGCGACGTGTGCGCGACGATTTGAACAATACTGCCCCTGAGGCAGAAATCGCTTTGGTACGAGTGTCACCGGCCGCTTACCTGGAGGATCTGGGTGCAGATGCCGCTGGTGTTAAAGCAGTACAGGAAACCTTAATACTTCACTGGAAGGCCGGAGCAAGCATCGCTCAGGCATTAGGGGAGATCGCCTCGCTGCCTGATTCGACTGTGGCCAAAAGGTCTTACAGCGAACGCGCAATAGTTCTTCTGCGCGCGATGCTAGATTACCGGCGATCTGGAATTCGACTCAAAACTCTTGTGGCGCCCCATCCTGAGAAAGGGATCCCTGATGTCCTGCGGGCATTCGCTCTTCACAAACCTGAAGGTCTGGAAAGGGTGCTTCAGGACTATCTGAAAGAATCCGACGTCATTGTTCGCGCTACGGCTGCCGAACTGCTAGGTGGTCTGCCTCCCACACAACTGATTACCCGGACACTTGTGTCAGCTTTACCTCAGGCAATGAGAGACGAGCTAAACGATGCGGCATTGGCCATACTGGACGCACTGGGAAAGCAAAATAATCCGGATGCGAACAACGCAATAAAGTTGGCGCTCGAGTCTCCAGATCATTTGCTGCGGAAACGGGCCGCGACGCTGCTCCAGGCAAACGGTGTGGGCGATTTTTCTGATCGCGCCCGAAACGTGCAAAGCCGTAACACCGCAGCCGACTATGAGCGCGTGGTTTCCCGTCTCGGTAAGCGTGTTACGGCGGCGGTATCGACATCTAAAGGGTCATTTACTATCGAGTTGTTGCCAGACGCGGCGCCTCTGAACGTAGATAATTTCATCCAGCTTGCAAAGAGTGGCTATTTTCGCAGTCTGACTTTTCATCGTGTAGTGCCGAACTTTGTGATCCAAGGTGGTGACCCAAGGGGTGACGGCAACGGTGGCCCGGGTTATCAGATCCGGTGTGAGATTAATGAGGCGCCTTATGAACGCGGCGCGGTCGGCATGGCCCTTTCAGGAAAAGACACCGGTGGTTCGCAATGGTTTGTTACGCACTCGCCCCAACCACATTTGGATGGCGGGTACACAGTTTTTGGAAAAGTGATCGCCGGGATGGAAGTCGTCGACAAGATTACGCGAGGCGATTTGATTCGTTCCATAACGATCAATGAACCCAAATCAGGGACGACGAGGTCCAGAAGAAGAAGAGACTGACTAAATGTCTTTAGTTCGAAATTTCGCCTGCCTAATCGGACTAACCTTCGTTGTCATGTTGGCAACAGAGAGTTTCTCCCTGGTTGATTCGCTGGCGTCCCAACCGCAATCGAAAACCGCGCGAGCGAATGATCGCCATCGCTACGAGATAAGGTTGAACCTTGATTTTGATGCCCTTTCGTATACCGGACTTCAACGAGTGCGCTGGATTAATCGGGGAGATCGGTCCACCTCAGTTGTCTACTTTCATCTCTACTCGAACCTGCGTGTTGAACCGGGCGCTGAAGACTATGAGCCGCGAATTGAAATCTCAGGAGTGCACGCCGCTTCGACAGAAGCGAAACTTGCTTTCACGCTCGATGATCAGAACACAACGCTACGAGTCTATTTGGGAGAAGCTGTGCCGCCAGGCAAAGCGGCTGAAATTGTGATCAAGTTTGCCGGCAGAGTGCCCGAGATAGATCCAGAGGAGACGGGCCTCACCACCCACGTGATCAAGCAGGTCAGCGCCGCCGTGAGGGGCGAGCGTGAAATTCGGCGCGCTCGCGAGCTAAACTTTCGGTGCCGAGGTGTAATGATGCTTGCGACAGCCTTCCCCGTACTTGTTGTTCAAGACGGAGACGATTGGCGACGCAAGCTCGAACCCAGTGTCGGTGATACCGTCTTCAACGAAGCTGCCGACTACGAGATCACCGTCGAAGCGGCTCCCGGAGTCTCAGTGCACACCGCAGCGCTTGAACGAAGCAGAGATGAGAACGTTCGCACATTTTCTGCTACAGCTCTGCGCGATCTGGCGATCATCGCCGGACGCAATCTTCAACTCAAACAGACCAAGGTGGGCGATCTGACCGTGCGCTCCATCTTTGTGCCGGAGCACGAAAAGGTCGCTAACCAGGTGCTAACCTCCGCTACAGAAGCGGTCCGTATCTTTACGACGAGATTTGGACCACTGCCCTTCGAAGCAATCACTATTGCAGAGGTGCCGTTAGTAGCAGGCCTTGGCAGCGCTGAATTTGCTGCTTTTAGTGTGATAGCCAGCGCTTTTTATGTCGATTTCGATTCCCCGGTTATGCGGAACCTGCCGGAAATCATCCGCGAGCAGCGGCCCGCTCTCGAAGAGAGTCTCGAGTGGACAGTCGCGCATCTCGTGGCGCACCAATGGTGGGGCGCGGCAGTTGGCAACGATCCGGCGCGTCATCCCGTGCTCGATGAAGCGTTGTCATCCTGGTCTGCATATCTCTACTACAATGAGCGCTATGGGGAAAAGAAGGCGGCTGCCATCCTTGAGGATCAGGTGAAAGGTGTTTATCGCGTATATCGAACTTTCGGCGGGGAAGATATGAATGCGGACCGGCCCGCGCGTGAATATCGCAACTCCCTTCAATACGCCGCCATCGTGACCACTAAGGGCGCGTTGATGTTTCTTGAGTTGCAACGCCTGCTGGGTGATGCGAGGTTTTTTGCGGCCTTGCAAAGCTATTACAAGGCAAACCTCTTCGAGATTGCGGATCTGGACGATTTGCGCGGCGCAATGATTGCTGAGGCGCCACTCGAACAAAGAAGGACTGTAGCTCGTACATTCAATCGCTGGTTGTCGAGCCGGCGAGGAGATGAAGATATTGCGCCTCCGGATTCGGAATTGGCCGCGACTCTTGGGCTCCCCCGGCCGAACGCCTCGCGGGTCGGCGAGCGGAACGCATTTACACCTTTCGCACGGCTTGGTAAGTTCTTCTGGCAACAGATGACGCGGATTAGGTAATGAGGGCATATGGGAACAATCCTGGAGATGAACTCGCCGACTTTCGGCGCGCACAGTCTCCGGTTGAGATTGAAGAGAGTCTGGGGCGACTGAGCTGGTTGATGGACGATCTCTTTCGCATCCCGGTTCTGGGCTGGCGCTTCGGACTGGACGCGGTCATTGGCCTGATTCCGGGATTCGGCGACACCGCAACGTCACTAGCCTCTTTCTATATCCTTGTCTCAGCGGTACGCTACCGGGTTCCGCGGATAACGCTACTGCGCATGGGAATGAACCTCGGAATCGATTATATCCTCGGGTCATTACCCCTCGTTGGCGATCTTTTCGATGCCTGGTGGAAGGCGAATCAAAAGAACGTTGCGTTGATGCGTGAACGGGCGCAGGTTTCGCGGAGCGAAGCAAGAGCCGGACGATTAAGCGACTGGCTCTTTGTGGGCATCATCATCATGTCACTCGTCGTCCTGGCTGTTGGCGCAACAGTTGTAAGCATCTGGCTCCTGAAGCTTATCGGCGACAGGCTGGCTTCACTTGTCTTCGCATAAAATGCAGAAGCCACGATACGGCTCGCCAAGGGGCGGGCTTGCATCGTGGCATTAAAAAGCTTCTCCTCTTATCTTTATGTTGTCTGAGCCGGTTGTATCTGACTCATAACTCGTTCGAGGGCCGAACTGAGCATATCCAGTCCCCGCTCACCCGCGGCAAAGCTTCTGAGCTTTCCTTCTCCATCAAACAGGTAGTAGGCGGGTACATAGCCCTGATCATTCTGAAATGACTGCCGCAAAAGACCCTGATTATCGATGGCACACGCTTCCGTAATGTTGTAGGTTGCAATCGCTTCGCTCACCGCTTCTACATCTGTATCCGCTTCATACCGCGGCATGTGAACCGCAATGACTCGTAGTCCCTGGGAGCGACGCAGGTCACGCCACTCCGCGACCCGCTCCAAATTGTCTTTGCAAATTCCACAACTGACCGACCAGAAATGGACCAGTGTTGGTTGACCCTTGGCTTCTGTTTCTGCTTCGACTTGCGACCCATTAAACCACTGGGTGGCGCCTTCGAGCGTGGGCATCTGAGTTCCGATTCTCATTGGCATGGCTGAACTCCTGCTAGGGAAAGAAGGTGGCAGATGACACGGTCACCTGCCACTCTGGTTGATCACGGACTTGTTCAGACCTTAAGCGTTTCCTGACCAGGCTTCCATTCGGCCTGGCAGAGCCCACCGGTTTGCAACGCCTGAATGACTCTCAGAGTCTCTTCCGGTGAACGACCGACATTGAGATCATGCACCACCTTGTAGCGCAGGATACCCTCGGGATCGATCACAAAGAGACCGCGGAGGGCGATACCCTTGTCTTCGATTAGCACGCCGTAATCGCGGGACACGCTCTTCGTGACGTCGGCTGCTAACGGATACTTGAGTCCTTCGACCCCTCCCTTATCGCGAGCCGTCTTAAGCCAAGCGCGATGCGAAAAGGCAGAATCGGTCGAGATACCGATGACGTCGGCGCCGATTCCTTCGAACTCCTCGTACCGATCGCTGAACGCAGTTAGTTCAGTGGGGCAAACGAAAGTGAAATCGAGTGGATAGAAAACGAGGACCACCCACTTACCCCGGTAATCCGAGAGTTTGACGTTCTCGTTCAACTTGGCGATGTTCTTGGTTGAAGCCATTTCGAAATCCGGGGCCGGTTGGCCGACCATGGCTTGTTTGAGTGCTGCTGCTGTTCCTGTTGACATGAATCCTCCCTGTCTTCAATTAAAGATGGTTACTTTCGAACTTGGAACTTCCGTTGTCATTCAATGACACTCCGGGCACAAGCCCAGGAGTGTCAGTTGTACCGATTCAGCTTTAAACTGCGATTTGCGGGCAGCTACGCGCAGTAGTCCGGCCGCATCCGGCAGATTAAAATCGACCAGCTTCCCGCAGTTGGTGCAGATCGCATGGTCGTGGCGCTCGACCTCCCGGTCGTAGCGACTGGCGCTATCGCCGAAACTTATTTCGCGCACCAGGCCTGCCTCCCTCAAAAAGCGAAGCGAGTTATAGACGGTAGCGTAGCTGATGCCTGGCAACCGTTTGCGCGCGGCCTCAAAAATTTCGCCAGCCGTTGGGTGCTGTTCAGTGTCTCGAATAACCTGAAGCACCACCTCGCGCTGGGGTGTCAGCTTCTGCTCTGTGTCCTGTCCTTTGGTATTCTTGCGCATTTTTTGATGCCCCTTTACCGGAGCGAGATTTAGACTAATTCTAAATCTAAAAGTTGTCAAGTGGGGACAAGGGGTATAAAGGAAGCCGGGGAAACCAACTACACGCGTGGAATCTGTAGGTTGTTTTATTAGGGCGATGTTAATTCAACGCCAGAGACGCTATACTGCGCGGGGCCTATGAACGAGCAGAGCTTTGCCACAGACCAGTTGGTCGACATGGACAATGATCTACTGGATCCTTACGAGAGATTGATCAATATCAAAGTGCTCGGAAGGCAGGTTCAGGTACCCGAAAAGAACCGGTTGCTGCGTTGCTTTCAGTACCTTTCAATCGAGACAATCTCTTACGGTGATTTTTGTTGGAATGGCGAATGTACTAACTGCCAGATCTGGTATCACCTAAAGGACCAGGACGAGAGGGTTGATAGACCAGCGCTTGCTTGCCGCATGGAAGTAATCGAAGACATGGAGATCACCCGCCTGAGCGACTTCATCAGGCTTAAAGGAATTGACAAGTAACTGCTAGTACTTTGGCACGCTCGGATCGACTTCGTTCGACCAGGCGATGATCCCGCCTTTAAGGTTCGTAAGGTTGCCTTCAAAACCGGACCGCTTGAGCGCCTCAATGGCCCGAGCACTTCTTCCACCCATCTTGCAGTGCACGACAGTCTCGCGATTAGAATCAATTTCAGCCATTCGGTTGAGCACCTGCCCGAGGGGGATATGAATCGAACCCGGGATCTTTGCGATGGCTACTTCATGGTCCTCGCGAACGTCGATAAGCTGAATGTCTTCTCCGTGTTCTATCCGCTCTTTGAGTTCGGTTGCAGTTATCTCGGGCATCTGACCCTGTGTGGCCTGCTGATTCATTGAGTCCCTCCAAAAGACTAAATAGAGCGGCTATTGTATTTGTCGTGCAGCAAGCAGACAAGCACATTACAGAACCGTTTGCGCATGAAAGACCTACGGGGTCTATTTCACTCCGGAGGAGTTACTCCGGAGGAGCGAGATGTTTATAGCCCGGACGCCATAAGAATACCGCGCCGTTCGGAGGAGCGGAATGGTTCTTAGATGTTACCTTGCTACTTGAGTCCGCTCCTCCGAACGGCGCCGGAGAAGAGGGGACTCACGAGCTATAAACATTTCACTCCTCCGGAGTTTACTCCTCCGGAGTGAACGCCTTAGGCCGGGTCGAACAAACCCACTGCCCGCGAACGGTTCTGAAATTGAGTTATGCTGTAATAAACTCAATGCACACAAGGAGTCCTACCAATGAGATTCGAGTTCTATAATGCGCAACTTGATAATGTACCCAAACTATCCCTGGACGGAACTGTCCCAAACAGCATTCACTTCTCTCACTGGCAGGGCAACGAAACTCCCGCCGAAGTCAAAGCCGACACGTCGACGGAGATTGCTTTGAACCTCATTGCTGCTCCAAATAGACTGGAGCTCACCCGCGGGATAGAAATCGTCACCAACAATCACTTCGATACTGATGGAGTGCTTTCTGTCTGGACTGTTCTTACTGGAGCCAGAGCTCTGGAGCTGCGCGAAAAGCTGATTGCCGCAGCCGAGGTAGGAGACTTCTCCGATTTTCCTAACGAAGCCGCTGTACGGGCAAGTATCGTCATTCAGGGTCCGGATCAGGTAGGCGCCGGTAACGAAACCGGTTCGCCGCTCGCCCGGCGCCTGGCGGGTGAAGAGGTAAAGGATGACGCGCGCGCTTATGAACTGGTGTTGCCTGAGGTGGAACGCGTACTAACAAATATCGAGGCCTATGAACCACTTTGGCGCAAGGGATGGGAGCAGATTGCCACAGCGCTCGAGAGCTTTGAACGTGGCACTTCAGCCGTTCAAGAGTTGGCGCAAGCTGGCTTGTCTTTTGTAATGCTGGGCCCTGAAGCGTTCGGCCGTTCCGGCTTTGATCCCAATCAGCACTCGATTCCCTACCCAGTTATTTCCCGGTATGCGCGCGGTCAACTCTACGTAATTGTGACGCCATTCAGGGACGGGTGGTACTACCAGATCGATTACCCTTACTACTCCTGGGCCGAGACCGTAATCAGGCCACGGATACCGCGGCGCGATCTTGAAGGGCTGCTAGTTAGCCTTAATGAGCTCGAGCAGGGGCTGGGCCGTTGGCTAGCGGATGACAGGGAGATGACGTCGGCCGCTAAGGTGCTCGATGGCGCAGGCATTCATTCTTGGTCAAGTCTCAAGCCCGAGGCCGCCTTAAAGCTCTTTGAAGAAAGACTTGCGGATAATGAATCAGTCGTGGCGAGGGTTTAACTTTGCATGACGTGCTAATCATCGGCGCAGGGCCGGCGGGACTCTCCACTGCCTTCTGGTGCGACGAACTGGGACTCGACGCGCTAGTTTTGGAAGAGGGCGAGGAGGTTGGAGGACAACTTCTCAAGATCTACAATCCGATTGAAAACTATCTCGGGCTGCGCGCCGCAAACGGCCGCGAATTGCTCGAGCGCTTTACAGAAGGAGTCGAGGCAGCCGAATTCGACCTCTGGACCAATGTCGCGATCGATGCAGTCGAAGCCAAGACAAAACGCGTTTCGTTAGGCAGCGGTGAAGAGCTACAGGCAATCTGTCTTGTTATTGCTACCGGGGTCAGACGCCGCAAACTCGGAGTTCCCGGCGAACTCGAGTTTGCCGGCCGTGGAGTAATCGAATCCGCAGCTCGTGACCGCAATCTGCTTGCCGGCAAAGATGTTTGTATTGTGGGAGGTGGCGATGCCGCCGCGGAGAACGCGCTGCTACTCGCGGAAGTTTGCGCGACTGTGACATTGGTCCATCGCGGCAAGACGCTGCGTGCGAGGAGAGAATTTCTCGAGGCTCTGCAAACAAACCATTGCATCACGGTCTTTACAGAATCTGTCATGACTCGCATTCTGGGAGGCGATTCAGTAGAAGGAGTTGAAATCCAGCGTGCCGGCGCCATTAAGCCGTTTCAAATGGCCGTACAGGGGATCCTGATTCGCATCGGCGTCGAGCCTAATACGGAGCTCTTTTCAAACCAACTCGAGTTGGACGAATTGGGTTACATCCTGGTATCCAATCGCCAGGAGACGAACGTTCCCAACGTGTTTGCGATCGGTGATGTTGCCAGTCCTCTTGCTCCAACTATTAGTGGCGCAACCGGAGATGGCGCCACAGCAGCTAAGGTAATTGCCTCTCGGTTGACGAGAAAATAACGCTCAAGACCGAAAGGAATCCGGATCTTAATTCTCAGGTATTCAGTGCTCCGGTCGTGTATCCTGTTCGGCAAAACCTGGGACGAGGGAGACCGTGCCGGAGATCACCAATCCACGCTAGATCGATTAGATGACAGAGACAGATAACGGCAAAAAGTGGGCTTATGGCGATGCTCATGTAGCTGCCTATCCGGTCGAATACCTTGCCGGCATTGATCTTTACAACGCCGGAGAATTTCATGCGGCGCACGATGCCTGGGAAGAGCGTTGGATGGGCGAGGTAGGACCGAAAGAGAAACTTTTCTTACAAGCGATGATTCAGTCAGCCGTAGCTTTCCACCACCTCGAGATCGGGCGGCCTGGCGCGGCCCGGCGCATGTATCAGATGGCCAAGGAAAAGTTCGCTCGGCTGGGGACGCAACAATTTATGTCTCTCGATCTCGCAGATTACCAGGCGCAGTTGGATTCGGCGCTTTCCTGGCTCATGACGGTCCCGGATCCTCGTGAACTGGCTCAGCCTGACTTTACCCCTCCACGGATCCGATTGCTTCCGGAGATCCAAGTCTACGATTAGCATCATGTCAATTATTAACGATTTCAGATTACTGCTGTTAGGAATGTGGCTGGGCGCGGCCGTATTCTTCAGTGTTGTGATGGCTCCCGCTGCCTTCTCCGTTACCCGTTCGTTTCAACTCGAAAATGCAAGCGAAATCGCCGGTGGTATTGTCACCCGCACGCTGTCAATCGTTAATACAAGCGGATTTGTCGTAAGCATTTTATTGATGCTTTCAGCTTTTGCGTTCAGGAAATCATTCGCCTCGTGGACCACAATACTGGAATTGGTGATGCTGGGAGTAGTGGCCCTAACGACCGGCGTTGGGCAATGGGTAATCGCTGCCAAAATGCATGCGCTCCGCGCGGCAGCCGGTGGGCCAATAGACCAATTGGCGGCCACCGATCCAACGCGTGTCGCCTTCAATACTCTTCACGGTTATTCCGTGAAAGCGCTCGGTGTTGGTATGATTGCCGCTCTAATCGCATTCTTTTTGGTTGCTTATCGCGCGCGATTAAATTCCTGAGACCAAAGGCAGAAAGGCTGGATTCGGTTTGGAAATAATCGAAGACATTGAGCAGTGGCGCCGACGCTATTCGGGATGGAAGAGTGATCGCGGCGACACAAGGAATGATGATCTGACAAACTATCCTTTTGTCCGCAACAGACGAGCACCATTTTTACCCGCGCGGCGGGCGTTGCCAATGCTCAATCTCGGCTTGATCTCATCAGCGGGCGCTTATATCGATGGAACCGACCCCTTCGATATACAGTCTCCGGTCGGCGATTTTACTTTTCGCGAAATACCAAGTGAGATTGAGGCTGCCGACCTCAAATTCAGTCCCCGGGGGTATGATTCTGCTGCGGTGGAACGGGACATCAATTCACAGGTGCCGTTGAATCGACTCTTCGAGTTTGAAAGCAATGGGATCATCGGCAAACTGAACCCCGTGTTCTGGAGTTTCTGTGGTTTCATACCAGACGCAGCGCGCCTGACGGACGAGATGCTGCCCCGTCTGGTCGAACGCGTGCAGAGATATGAAGTGCAGGCCACCCTCCTGATACCGGCGTCTGCGCTTTGTCATCAATCAGTTTCGCTTGCGGCCCGTGCGATCGAGAAAGCGGGAATCCCTACAATGACTCTGGCAGTCGTCAAAGACATTATTGAAAGTGTGCGACCGCCGCGGGCCGGGCTTTACGATGGGGCGCTCGGCAGCGTCGCCGGCAAACCCGAATGGCCAGAACACCAGCGGCGCATTCTCGATGAAGCATTGCGATTGATCGAACCGATGGACCAGGCCAGCGTTCGCAGACTCACCGTAAACCTGGAAACTCAAGTCGAGAAAGAGCGGGGCGAACGTTAGCGCTCACTCTTCGCAGATCACTCATGATCCAGCAGCATCCTTTCCTGGCCGTGGCTCTGGCTTTAATACTGCTTGTCGGAGCCTATCTCTTGTTCTGGCCTGTGACAATCGTTCCGGCAGCCTGGACCCCGCCGCCTGCGCCCGCGCTTGCAGGTAATTACGAACCCAATAATCGCCTCTCCGGCATTCAGCGTCTGCCAATCGGCGATGCATTTGCACCTGAGGACATTGCGATCGATTCATCCGGGCGCATCTACACCGGAGTAGAAGATGGCCGCATTATCAGACTTCAACCCGATGGAAGTAATCCTGAGTTATTCGCAAACACTGCGGGACGTCCTCTGGGTCTCATATTTGACCTCCAGGGAAACTTGATCGTTGCGGATGCTATTGAGGGATTGCTGTCGATCTCTCCTGATGGGGCTATAACAGTGCTGACGACGGGCGCAGACGGGATACCCTTCAAGTGCACAAATGACCTGGACATCGCCGCGAACGGTTTGATCTATTTTACCGATGCCTCTAGCCGATTCCCGCTTTCCAACTACAAGGGCGACATACTCGAGCATCGGCCGAATGGCCGGTTCCTCGTTTACGACCCGGCAGAGAAGACTACGCGAGTCCTGCTGAACAAACTTCATTTCGCGAATGGCGTTGCTGTAAGCCCGGACCAGCAGTTTGTTCTGGTTGCCGAAACTGGGACATATCAGATCCACCGTTTCTGGGTGGCAGGACCGAAACAAGGCCAGAGCGAGATCTTTATTGATAACCTGCCCGGCTTTCCTGATGGTCTCTCATCCAATGGACGCGACAAGTTCTGGCTCGCGCTGGTAACGCCGCGAGACAAGACTTTGGACAGGCTGCTGCCGTATCCATTCCTTAGAAAGGTTGTGATGCGCCTTCCGGCCTTCCTTCAACCCGCGCCGAAACGATATGGTTTCGTTCTGGGCCTGGATGGCGAGGGAAGAGTTACTGAGAATCTCCAGGATGGTTCAAAAGAGTGTTACGCGCAGATAGCCAATGTCGTTGAGCATGATGGCGCCCTTTACTTCGGGAGCATAGCCGAGTCTGCCGTTGGCCGACTTTTACTAGAATAGTTTTCTGAGTTGTCAGATGCGCTGGTCCTTGGCTAAACTGAACGACACCGACAGACTAGATTTGAGGTTCCTCACGATGAGCAATGAAGAATTCGACCGAAGAATAGCCTTTCTCCTTGAGCATCATGCGAAGTTTGCATCGGATATTCAGCACTTGCGGGAGGTCCAGGCGCATTTCCAGGAAACTCAGGCGCAAACCGAGCAAGTTGTAGCACGGCTTGCACACGCAACGCTTGTAGGCTTCAAGGACACGAATACAAAAATCGGCGCACTGGTTGATTCGCAGATCCGTACGGATGATGCTTTAAAGGAGATGGGGTTGAAAATCGACTCACTGGTTGATTCGCAAATCCGCACCGATAACGGATTAAAGGAAGTGGGTTTGAAAATCAATTCCCTGGTCGATTCGCAGATCCTCACTGCTGAGAGTCTGCAAAAATTGATAGCCGTTGTCGACCGTTACTTTCGTAAAGGCAGTAACGGACACTGAGATAGCTCGCGGTACGCCTGCCCACAACGGATAGAACCTGGTTCGAATTGGATTAACTCGTAACTTCAGGGTCTGGTTTGTCATAAGGGCCGTTGAGGATTGATCCGTCCTTGTGAGACTCTAGAGAATAAAAGGAGTGCGCGCGCGGCAGTTACAATTCGGCGAATGGCAACAAGCAAGAAAGCGACGGTCAAGAGCAATGGGGTCAAACGTACTCCGGCGAAGAAAGGGCCGGCTGTCTCGGTCGAAGAGTTTCTCAAGCTCAAGAACCCCAAGGGCGCTTTGTTGCTAAACGTCGAAGGCCAGCACGTCTCTTTAACTAACCTTGAACGCATCTACTGGCCCGACGAAAAGATCACCAAGTTCGATCTTCTGCGCTATTACATTCAGATCAGTCCCTACATCATGCCTTTCCTCAAAGACCGGCCCGCCATATTGCAACGTTGGCCGCGCGGCATTAAGGCTCCGATGTTTTTTCAGCAGGACCTGGAAAGCGCTCCGGCTTTCATTAAGTCGGTGAGGTTACAAAACCTCGAGGGGCGTGAGTTGGATTATGCCGTCTATACAACTACAGCATCGCTGCTTCATTTCGTTAATCTCGGTACGATCGAACAGCATCCCTGGCACTCTACTACCAAACGGCTCTCCAAACCGGATTGGATTGCGCTCGATCTCGACCCAAAGCGCGCTCCCTGGGAGAACGTGCTCGAGGTCGCGCTCACTGCTAAAGCGGTATGCGATGAACTGGGAATTAAATGCTATCCCAAGACATCGGGTTCTTCAGGCATTCATATTTACCTGCCATTAAAACCCACGAATGATTATGAGAATATCGCTGAGTTCGCGCGGTTGATGGCTGGAGAGATCGCGCAGCGAGCGCCAACGATTGCAACAGTCGAGCGGACCCTGGCAAAAAGAAAGCCCAACCAGGTGTATGTCGACTGGTTACAGAACTCACGTGGCAAGAGTCTGGCTTCGGTATATACCGTGCGCGCAAAACCAGATGCTACTGCATCCATGCCGCTGACCTGGAAACAGGTTGAGCAGAGTGTCCGGATTGCGGATTTTACAATTAAGAATGTGCCCGCACTCATTCAAAGAAAAGGCAATCCCTGGTCTGACTTTTTTCAAAACAGAAACGCGCTTAAACTTCGTTGAAGCGCCCTCCACGATTGATCGGAAAAAATAAGATCAACTTCACACAATTTAAACAGCCCTGCCACTTCTGGAAGATGTCTACCTACCACCGAGCCCCAGTTTTTAGCCTCGCATCTTTTGTACAGCCCTTCTTGACGCTCTCCTCAGGGAGTGATGTCATGGTCAGTTATGCGACGAGATCTGGAGGTAATGCTTACCATATTGTTGAGGAGTGCCAGAACCGTACCGTTTGTGGCTTGAAAGTAAGTAAGCTGCAATCGAAACGGCGTCAGGGAATGCTTTTTCTGTTGTCCGAGAAACCTTCAGACCGTAGCCTTTGTAAGCATTGTGCAAGGATGACAGTTGAAGAAGGGGATTAAAATGGGACGTCCTCACACTTTGCCCACAAACATCACCCATCAGTTTGTTGGCAGGCACGGACGATGGCATCGAAGATTTTCATGTAGCCAGTGCAGCGGCAAAGATTGCCGGCCAATGCTGTCCGGATAGCTGTTTCGTCCGGAGAGGAATTCCGTTCGAGAAGACTGAGTGCCGCCAGTACCATTCCGGGCGTGCAGATGCCGCATTGAGCACCGCCGCACTCGATAAATGCTTGCTGCACAGCATGCAATTGATCCTCAGTGGCGACGCCTTCGATTGTCTGCAGTGAGGCGCCCTTCGCCTGAGCGGCTGGAACAAGGCAACTATTCACAATCGTGCCATCGAGAAAGACAGCGCAGGCGCCACACTCACCTTCACCACAACCTTCCTTGGTTCCCGTAAGACCGAGCTGTAAGCGCAAGACATCGAGCAACCGTTCCATCGGGTGGGCCCTGAAAGTTTCTGGCTTCCCGTTGACCGTACAGTTGATCGAGATCTCGTTGGAGTCTTCTTTCACAATTAACGCGCTGACAAAATTAGCTCCTCCATCAGGCCTTCCGGGAGCAATGGAACATAGTTGAAGCCGATGCCCGTAGCATTCTCAATTGCACTCAAAATAGCCGGCGCAGCGCCGTCCATTGGTAGTTCGCCAATACCTTTTGCTCCTGCCGGGCCATAGGCATAAGGGTTCTCTTCAAAAAAGACTCTGATCGGCGGGATGTCAGCCGGAGTGGGAATAATGTAGTTTGTCATTTGGTTATTCACCATTCGTCCCTCTTGCCAGACAACGTTCTCAAATAAAGTGAATCCGATTCCCTGCGCCACTCCGCCTTCAATCTGGCCTGCCGCCAACACTGGGTTGATGACCTTACCGACCTCTTGCAAGGCTACGAAATCCTCGACTCGTGCTTCGTAAGTCAACATATCAACAACAACTTCAGCGACATAAACGGCCCACGCATACGCGCCGTAAGCGTCACCCTGGTACTTTTCATCATCCCAGTGGATCCCGGGCGGCGCCTGATATTTACTGAATGACCGCAGTGGTCCAAGTCTACTAATATGCTCGCGGCAAGCCTTTGCGAATTCCTCCTGTGCGTAATTTTCGCCCAGGAAACCACTTCCCTGCAGTGATTGCTTTAGCCCGAGCACAGCCGACTCCACAAGCTTGCCAACCACCATACATGTGCGCGAAGCAACCGTCGGTCCGCTGTTTGGCACGTTTCTCGTGTCTGGCTGAGTGATCTCGATGACGTCTTCGGGCAGACCAAGCGCTTCGGCCGCTATCTGAGAAAAGATCGTGTAGGTCCCCTGACCAATTTCAGTGCTGGCGGCAAGAATGCGGACCCGACCCTCGGGGGTCGCTTCGGCGCCCACGACTGACTGCAAGTAAACTTCGCCTGAACCAGTGAAACCGGCGCCATGCATAAACGAGGTAAAGCCAATCCCTCGCTTCTTACTGGTAAAACGATTTTCGCGCGCAAATCTCTCACGCTTGGCGTGGTAGTCACTAAGAGCGAGCGCGCGGTCGAGCAGTCGCCCCAGTTCCACTTGCTCGTTAATGACCTGACTGGTAGCCGTAGTTTGTCCCGGTTGAATAAAATTGCGGCGCCGAAACTCTTCAGGTGTCATCCCCACGGCGACGGCAACTTTGTCCATTTGGCGCTCGAGGGCAAAGATGCTTTGCGGCGCTCCGAAACCCCTGAACGCTCCGTGCGGCGGAACGTTCGTGGCCACGGCTCGGCTATGGATACGAACGTTCGGGCAATAGTATGGACCGGCAGCATGAATGGTTCCGCGCGAAAGCACGACCGGAGAAAGCGTACAGTAGGCGCCGCCGTCAATCACGAAATCGATCTCCATTGCCAGCAGTTTCCCTTCACTAGAAACCGCGGTACGGTGTCGCGTGCGTGAAGGATGCCGCTTGGTAGTAGCCGACATGTCTTCGGCGCGGTCGTAGATCAGTTTTACCGGCTTACCCGACTTCCAGGCCAGCAGCGCCGCATGTCCGGCGATCAATGATGGATACTCCTCCTTACCCCCAAACCCTCCACCGGTCTCCGTTTGAATCACCCGAACCTTGTCCTCTGGCAAACCAAAGAGTTTCACTAACGCTTTGTGAACATAGTAGGGACACTGCATCGACCCCCAGACTGTCACGCCCTCCTCCGCATTGGCGATGGCGATGACACCATTATTCTCGATATAGAGCTGTTCCTGGGCGCCGGTGCGATACTCCCCCTCAATGATGTAGTCTGCCTGGGCCCACGCCTCCTCGACGTTCCCTTTATCGACCAGGAAATTCTTGAATATATTGTCTTCGCCCCAAACAATCTCCTTTTGTGCTAATGAGTCTTCCAGCGAGAACACTGCTGGGAGTTCCTCGATCTCAAGTTGGACCGAGCGGCGCGCCTCTTCGAGGAGATATTTATCGGCGTGGGCGAGAAGCAAGATTGGCTCCTCGGGATGATTTACTACCTGATCGGCAAGATAGGGTTGGTCTTCAAGAATTAGGGCGACATGGTTGTCCCCCGGGATGTCTTTGGCGGTAACGACAATAAAATCGTTCCAGGGAAGTCCGTCTGCAAACGAGATGCTTTTGATCGTTCCGCGAGCCACAGGACTCCGCACTGTCGCGCCGAAAAGCATTCCGGGAAAACAGATATCGTCGACGTAACACGCCTTACCCGTAACCTTATCGCGTCCCTCCTTCCGCGGGACGGATTTGCCAATCAAGCGTCTGTCGTCTTGGGAAACCATCGGTGGGCTACTTTACCTTTACCCGATTCCGAATTCGCTGATCAGGCGATGCAAATATGAGCGGCTGATGCCAAGTCGCTTTGCGGCTGCGACTTTGTTGCCACCTTCACTCTGCAAAGCACTGAGAATCATACGCCGCCTTAAAGCGATGACTGCGCCATCCAGCGTGGCCTCGTCTGAAACATTAGTGTCAGGCAAAACCCGCAGCATCTTCTCGGGCAGGAACTCAAGCCCCAACTTTGGCTCGGTAGACAAGACAATTAAGCGCTCCATGAGGTTCTCGAGTTCTCTTACATTACCGGGCCAATCGTACTCGAGTAAGGCATCGAGCAACGCACCGTCAAGTTCGGGTTTTTGCCGGCCATATTTTTCGGCACACTTGTCGGCAAAGTGGGCCGCAAGTACCGGAATATCTTCGCGTCGTGAACGCAGCGGTGGGATTACCAGGGGCACGACGTTAAGCCTGTAAAAAAGGTCTCGCCGAAAATTTCCCGCATCGACGTCCGCTTCAAGATCGCGATTGCTTGCGGCAATCAAACGAATGTCGACGGTGACAGTCTTTGTTCCGCCAACACGTTCGAAGGCCCGCTCTTGCAGAACGCGCAACAGTTTAACCTGCACGGCCGGGGTCAGTTCCCCAATCTCATCAAGAAACAGGGTGCCACCATCCGCTAGCTCGAAACGCCCCTTGCGTGACCGTGACGCAGAAGTGAATGCGCCTTTTTCATGGCCGAACATTTCGGATTCAATTAAGGACTCAGGCAGGGCCGCACAACTTACCGCAATGAATGGACCACTAGCGCGCGAACTCTCATGGTGGATTGCTCGGGCCAGCATCTCTTTCCCCGTGCCGTTCTCGCCAATCAACAGAGTGGTAGCACTTGTGGCAGCGACCGCGCGCGCCAGCTTCAGTGTCTTTTGCAAACTCTCACTCGAGCCAATTAGATCGCAGAAGCCCCTGACGCTCAGAAGTTCGTCTCGAAGCCGCGCATTCTCAAGTTCCAGCCGGCGCATTCTTACTGCCTGGCTAACGATGTGAAGCACCTCGGCAGCATCGAGCGGCTTCTGGAAAAAGCCGTAGGCTCCCAGCTTAACAGCTTCCAACGCTGCGCGCCTGGCATCGCTGGCAGTAATTACAACAACTTGCGCCGGGGGGTTTATGCCACGGGCAGCCTGGACAATTCCGAGACCCTCGGCTATGTCATCAATATGAGGCGGAAGGTGGAGGTCGCTGACAACTACATCAATATTCTCTTTTTCAAGCAGGTCAAGCGCGGCACTGCGAGATTCGGCCTCGAATACTCTGTAGTCAGGGCTCAAAGTCCAATAGAGACCGCGGCGGACGGCGCTATCGTCGTCAACGACCAAAATTGTTCCCTTAAGATTGGCGTGTTCAGCCATGTAAACGGCACGCGCGTCCCGCACGTCGAGGTGGATTAGGATGTATGTCTAATCATGTTTGCCCAATGCCTTCAAGTGGCGGCGATGGTAGCACGACGCGAAAAGTCGTACCAACGCCCTCAGTCGAAACAACCGTGATCGAGCCCTCGTGCGCGCGGACCACTTCGCGGCATGTATACATGCCGAGACCTACCCCAGATTGTTTCGTTGTAGAAAATGGCCGAAAGAGGCGTTCTGAGATGAACTCCTGAGACATTCCCCGCCCTGTGTCGCTAATCGAGAAGAAGACTCTGCCCGGCTCGGCGACGCCCGCTTCAACAGTTAGCGTACCCGGTTGATCGTCCATTGCTTCAAGTGCATTCAGCACAAGGTTCTCGATGACCTTTTCAACTCGCTCACCATCTGCCAGAGCGTAGAGTGTCTCGGGGAGCCGCAAATTAATTTCATGAACGCCTCGCAAAGGCTCGCCCAGAAGCAATACCACCCGCTTGAGGATGGGCGCCAGATCGACGGTCTCCGCGCGGCGGTGTTCGCCGCTCAAGGTGGTGACGGGACTGCTTAGCCGAGCTACCAGAGATCTCAGCTTTTCTGTCGAGCTGGTGAGGGCCTTTAATGCATCCGCGCGAAACTCTTCGTTGTCAAAGTGGCGCTCCATATTTCCTACAATCAAGGACAGTGCTTCAATCGCATTCTTCAGATCGTGAGTGAGCAACGCCGAGAGTTTTACAAACGAATCAAACTGTTTGGCTTCCGTTTCGCGCGCAATCTGTTCGCGCAACCGCTTGGTCATCAGGTTTACACTGTCCGCAAGCGGGCGGGCCTTGTCTTCGGACTGGATCTCGATACGGTGGTCCAATTCACCTTTGGCAATCGCCGCTACGCCCTCCTTGAGACGCTCGAAACCCCGGTTGGTGCGTTGGAAGTGATATGTGAGGAGCGTCGCGGCGACCGTGGCAATTAAGAGCGAAAATACAATGCCTGCCCACCCGCTCCGCATTGGGCCAAATGGCGGCTGGGGGTAACTCGCCGCTACCGCGACAGACACGCCAAGTTCAGGAAGTGGGCCAAAGACAGCGTCGTACTCATCTCCTGTAGTCGCGAGAAAGTTCTCGAACCCAGATTGGCCGGAAAGCATGCGCGTGGCGACCTGCATAAACGCTGGAAACGAGTTGCCAACAAGCTGATGCTTCAAGGCCTCGTTAGGGTGATAGAGAATTCGTCCATCTTGATCGAGCACGATTATCAGGTTTGGCAGCGGAGGTTCAGCTCCGGCAACGACTTCCCATCGTTTTGCCACCACGTCAAATAATGATTCAAGCTTTAGCTCACCAATCAAGGCTGCCGGACGTGTCTCCTGTTCCTGACCAAGCACTGCGATTGTTGACCATAAGGTTGCGCCGTCGGTCGGGGTCGTGGTTCGGGAGTGCAAGACAACGGGAGCATTAGGGTCCCAAATCCGCTCGTTGAGCGGCGGCCGGGCGGGAAGGAAACTGCTGGTGTGAAAAACAAAGGGATTGACAGTGCTCTGTCGCGAGCGTTCGGCTAACAATATCGGCCTTGCTTCAACATCGTACAAGGTGAGGTTCGCAAAGTGGCTGCGAACTCCCAAGACCGCGGCTATACCAACTTGAAGTTCAACAGGCAATGTAGCCGGGGATTCCAAGACGCCTGGGGTCGAGGTTTGCGGAGTCACTCGCGAGCGAACATAGGACAGCAATGCCTGCGAACGGGCCATTCGCGTCAATTCATCATCATGACCGCCGATCTCACTCATTACGTCGTTGGAAAGGCCTCTCAGTTCTTCCGCAAGTTCCTGTCTCCGTGCTGACCGATTCTCACGCAGATCACTCCAATAGTTGATTGCAGCGAGCACGAAGAGCGGTGACAGGCAAAAGAGTAGTAAGGCAAGAAAGAGTTTTATTCTAATTGGCGAGGCACCCCCCTTCAGATGGAGTGTACTTTTAAGCTGGATTGCGCAACCTGTTTAAACGGTAATGCTTAGACCGGATTGAGAACCGTTACCCATAAACCTTCAATTGGGTACACGGGGACAATATCTCGCCTCTGAATGCGTCGGGAAACTGTTCTGCACCAATCGTATTAGCTGGGTGGTGCAACACACTCCGCTGTGTGGAGCGAGGTGTTTTATGGGAGCGACGGAGCTGATGTTAACGCAAGTTTGCCTTTCGAGGTAAGAAAAAACGTAATAATCAATCCGTGGGAACTCTGCCGAATTGTTGGAGAAGCGGCGCCAGGGCCTCAATGACAATCTCGTGCATAACGCCATTACTGGCGACGATCCCGTTACGGTTCTGGACTTCAGGCACGTTGTAAAGCAAGGGCCGGCCGAAAAGGTCAGTAAGTCGGCCACCAGCCTCGTGGAGAATAATGTCAGGAGCGCATGTGTCCCACTGTTTTGTCCGAGGCGAAAGGTGAATGTACAAGTCGCATTGCTGCTCGGCGATCAATCCGACCTTGATGCCCACTGAGCCTCGCCGGATCTCTTCCTTGACCCCTAATGACCTTACCACCTGATCCATTCGAGGACTGCGATGAGACCTGCTTGCGGCCAGTCGTACCTTCGAAGGGTCATTCTGGTTTGAAACATAAGCCCGCTCAGGCTGGGTATTGGGACGCTCAATCCAGGCGCCACCACCACGCACCGCACGATAGAGCACTCCGGTAAGCGGTTGGTAGACCACTCCCAAGACGCATTGACCCTGCTCGGCCAAACCGATCTGCACGGCAAAATCACCATTGCCATCGATGAAGCCGTTGGTACCATCGAGCGGATCTACCATCCAAACTCGAGATCGATCGAGCCGCCTTGCGGTATCGATCGATTCTTCTGCAAGAATGCCGTCTTCGGGAAATGATCTGCCTAACCCGTCAACAATTAGCTCGTTAGCAACGCGGTCGGCCTGGGTAACCGGTTCGCGCTGATCGAAGTCGTGCTTCTGTTCGATATCGAGTGGGCCCTTGTAGAAATCGAGCACGGCCGCGCCAGCTTCACGGGCAAGCTCAAGCGTCAGCTCGAGTTCCTTTTGATAGGCGGTTGAACTCATTTGATTCCCGGCGCAATGCCAACCAGAAGCGAGAGCCTCTCGCCGCTACTGTTCCTGACACCGTGGAGGACCCCTGCCGGAGCTACGATTAAAGATCCAGTCGATGCCTCGCGTTCTTCGTCCCCAACAGTAAAGTGACCGGAGCCTTCGAGTACGAAGTAGAACTTGTCAGCATCCTGATGGGCGTGGACACTCTGAACTTGATTAGGCTCTAGCAGGCTGCTGAAAAACTAAACTTTCTCCGCACAGAATGATCATAGTCAATTATAATATGGTCCAACATCAACGATGGAGGAGCATGATGCGCGGAGACGATCTTCAGCAAGCCGGAATGTACAGTTACCTCTCGC
>DATKDA010000036.1:0-8881 GCA_035512935.1 Pyrinomonadaceae bacterium
GCTTTGCGCCGAATGGTGCTCAAGATCCGCGAACTCCGGCCCGACGTAATCATAACGAATCACAATCCGACGGGCGGTCATGGTCACCATCAGGCTACCGGAAGGTTACTTGAGGAAGCGTTTGATGCAGCCGCTGATCCCAAGCGCTTTCCGGAACAACTGCAGAAGCTCACCGTGTGGCAAACGCAACGGCTATTCGTCCGTTTCGGTTTCCGTCCCGAGCCCGCCTCTCAAGCGACGGATACGCGAGAAGTAATCACCGTCAACCCCAACGAACGCGATCCCATCAGAGCAACCACGTTTGCCGAGCAGGCCCTCGCCGCTCTTCGATTACATGCAACGCAAGGTCCCTGGCCCAAGACGGTGCCGGCGGCGGGAGCGCGCCTGATTAGATATCGCCTGGTGCGTAAGGCTAATGGTTCAGCTCCGCTCCCAAATGCTGCCAGTACCTTTGTCGATGGGTTAGCCTTACCCGAATCCTTACGGTTCACACCGCCAACCATCGAGGGCCGGCTGTTGACGGAGTTTCTGGACAATCGCGAGCGGCTTCTGGATAAACTGATCGAGTATCGCCGCACCTTCACTGTTTCCGGCGCTGAAGCCCATCGCCTCCGATTGCTCGCAAAGCGGCTGGATCACGCACTTGCAGTCGCATCGGGCATTAAACTTGACGTCAAACCAGAGAAGACGCAGGTCCTGGTCCCAGCAGTCGCGACAAGTTTCCTGATTGGTCTTTCCAGCGAGGGAGCTCGCCCCGTCCAGATACACGATCTGAAATTCGCCACCACGAACGAATCACGTTCGCTTAAAACTGCAAAACAACTGGCTCCGGGCAGCAGAATGTCGGTGAAAGTAGACCAACGGATTCCCAAAAACGTCCCGATCACAGTTCCCAGAACCGATCATCTCTACGACGGTCTGCTATTCGGTCACGGATTTGAAGCGGTGGCCCACCTCGAGATAGATGGAGCGAAGTTTTTGGTGCGTGATGAGACACGGCTTCAGGCTGCCCCTGCAGTGACAATCGAGAGCGTATCACCATCGCCTTATGTAACTGTTCCGGCAACGGTTGATCGGCCACTGTCGCTCGAAGTAACGGTAACCAACAATCTGTCGAAGCCCTTTCGTGGCAGCCTAAAACTCGTTAGCCCGGAATTAAATATTCCCGCAGTGAAGCAGAAGGTAGCCCTCGAACCACACCAGACCCGCATGGTCGAACTCAAAGCCCCTGCTCAGAACAACGTCAAGGCCTCAGTACGCCGCCGCACTAATCATCCGACGGGACTGCTTACGGTGTCGCTCGAGCAACCTGAATCGAACAATGTTGTGACTGAGCGAACGATACGCGCACTCTATAACAATGCGCGAGTTGCTGAAGGGCTCAAAGTCGGCTACCTGCCCAGTTTCGATAACACTCTGGAAACATCGCTCCGGGCTCTGGCTGTTCAAGCGACTCCATTAACAGTTGTGAGCATTAAGAAAGAAGATCTTTCCACGTACCAAACAATCATCATTGACAACCGTGGCTACGAAGCGCATCCGGATTTGATTACTGCTAATGCGCGGCTACTGGATTACGTTCGCGCTGGAGGGACGCTGATAGTTTTCTATCACAAGTCAAACGAATGGAACCCCGACCCCGGCAGGGGACGGCCGCAATTAGCTCCTTATCCGTTGATGCTGGGTTCGGCCAGGGTGACTGAAGAGGACGCGAAGGTTAGCTTTCTCCAGCCGGAGCACCGGCTACTTAACGTTCCTAATCGTATTGGCCCAGATGACTTTGACAACTGGGTTCAGGAGCGTGGGCTCTATTATCCGCGTGAATGGGATGAGCGTTATCAGGCTCTTTTGGCTACTAATGACAAGGGTGAAGCGGCCTTGCGGGGTGGCTTATTGGTTACCCGCTACGGAGAAGGGACTTACATCTACACCAGCATGGTCTGGTACCGGCAACTGCGTGCTGGTGTGCCGGGCGCCTATCGGTTCTTTGCAAATATGATCAGTTTTGGGAGTGAAGAAGTGAACAAAGTGAGCGGTAAGCAGTGAGCAGTAAGCAGAAAGCAGAAGCGCTCGAGCTAGTGCTCACCGCTTACCGCTCACTGCTCACTGCTCACTGCTCACCGCTCACCGCTCACTGCTCACTCCGCGAAGGTCACACTGCTTCGCGTTCGCAGGGAGGCTCGCTCTCGAGCTTAGCTCGCGCTCTTTGAAGGAATGTTTTGATCATCTCGCTGACCCGCTTCTGCATCTCATTGCTGATTGCCCCTTCCCCGATCAGGGCGGCCAGACGGTGTAGATCGCGAGCGTTGGGGCGGCGCAACTCGACATGTTGGGCAATGCGTATCAAGACCTTATGACCGCGCTCCTCGAAAGCGGCCGCGTAGCGCAGGTAGTTTTTCATCTCGCTACGGGCGGGTGACCATTCCAGCTTCTCAGGGCGGTCCTCGGTCTTTTCCACCGCAAAGCTGGCGTGGACCGCGCCGATTACCGGGACTTCCGCTCGCACTATCCAGCGGGCAATCCCGCCGGCTTCCTTACGAATACCCTCAACGCCGGGCATCAAGTCGACAAAGTTGCGCAGTTCGCCAAAGAATTCCCGCGCCCGCTCCATCGTGGTGCTCAATTCCATCTGTTCTGTATAGGAGGCTTTGATTCGAAACATTTACCCGTCCTTAACCGTTACTGGCTTCCGTGAGCCTTTGCGGACCATATCCTGGTGCGCAAAGCTAACTTACACGATGTAACTGATTCCGTAAACACACAAGTTTGTTACTCAGGGGTGTCTAAAGTGAATAGCCAAAAGAGATGCCCGCGCTGCGACGGCGCGAGGCTAAAAGGCTGGGACGAACTGAACGAAGAAGAGCGTGAGGTAGTCAAACGGTTGCCGGCTGCCACGGATTCTTCTCTGGAGGGCCGCCAAAACCGCCTCTGGTGTCCGCGTTGTTGGCACGAGGAGTCGCCGGGTGAACAGCGCGCGTGAAAGGCGGCGAGTAGTGAGCAGTGAGCAGTAAGCAGTGAGCAGTCAGTGGTGTGAATTTGAGCCCACCGCTAACCGCTCACTGCTCACTCCATAATGCTTTCATACGCAGCCCGAATAGTCTTCATCCGTTCCGCCACAGCAGCCGTAAGCTCCGCTGCCGACGCCAAACCAAGCTGCTTAGCAATGTCGGTTACGGCGGGATGCTCTGCCGCCGGCATACGACCGGACCTGCCCAGAATCAGCCGCAAATGATGATCAACTGAGCGCAGAAGCGAATAGCCGTCGCGTAACGCCAGGAACTCATCCGGTTGCAGCGATCCGTGTAACTCGAGCCGCTCGAGCGTGGATTGGGTCGAACGGTCCTCGCCTTCGTCACGCACGTCATCGCGTAGCTGCAAGTAACGGGCGGCGAAATAGACATCAAGCATGCCTCCGGAACCATACTTAATATCGATACCGCCGCGCGCGCCGCGCGCCCCCTTCTCTCTTTCCAGTCGTTCGCGCACGCGGCGCGCCTCGACCCTGAGTTCTTCGGGATCGATTCGACGGGCGGCTTCATGAACTGCGTGGCGAGCATGTGTTTCAAGCATTCGGCCCAACTCGAGGTCGCCTGCAATTGCACGCAGCTTCACATAGGCCAGCCATTCCCAGACTGCGGTTCGCTCCCGCAAATACTCGCGGAACGCCTCCGAACCACTGGCAAGCGGTCCATTTTTGCCGTCGGGCCGCAGGCGTAGATCCACCCGATAGAGATAACCTTCGCGGGTCACGCTGGAAAGCGCCGCAATCAAGAGTTCGCCCAGCCGGGCATAGGCCTGGTCCTGGGTGAGAAGGGCCACGGGTGAGGCGATCAGCGAATCATAAGTGATGATGATATCGAGATCGGAACCGTAGTCTACGCCGCCACTGCCCAGCCTTCCGAGGCCCAGAATCGCTATGCGTGGCCCTGCCGCCAGATTGCCAAAGCGACGAACGAGTTCGCGACGCGCGATCAGGTAAGCCACATTGCAACTCGCTATTGCCAACTCCGTCTGCAATCGGTTCGATTCGGCTACGGAGATTGCGCCGGCTGCGTCTCGTGCCCCGATCTCTATCAACAACCTAGACCACGTACGTCGTAACGCCGATAACTCCGCGCTGAAACTCCTCTCGCGGTCGATGCCGGCGCGCAGGAGGGCTCGATAGTCCCTTCGCAAAGGAGTGGTGGTTTCCGCGCCAAGTGCGGTAACTAAGGCTGGGTTGCTCGCCACTATTTCACCAAAGAAGTCTGATGTGCCACAGAGGCGAACCAAAGCGGCCAAGCTGTCTTCGTCCAATTCAATCGCAGCGTCCGACTTTTCCAGCGAACTGGCAACACGATGGACCATCGTGAGTGAACGATGACGATTGAGTGAACGGTCGGCGTGGTTCTGAATCACGCGGGCAACAGTTGGCGCCGTGATGCCTGGACTGCTCAGGCGAGTGGCAAAGATAGCGGCGGCGGCGTAGGCAGCATTGGTGTCAGCGTCTGATCCAACAGGCGCAAGGCCCAGCTTATCGTTTCGCATCTCGGCGGTCAGACCGCCCTCTGCCTGCTTAAAGATACGGCTGTAAGCCAGACGCACGTTGGTGGTATGGAAAGTGAGTGCTGTGTCAAACAACTCGAGCGGCTCCGGGCCGGTAAAATGCATCCGCCTGGCAACCAGTTCTCGTTGTTCGGCCGGCTGCGGTACGGTGTGGGTCTGCAGCCCCTGTTCCATCTGTAGTCGATGCTCGAGCAGACGCAAGAATACGTAAGCATCAGAGAGCCGGGTGTGTTCGGTTTCTGTGATCAACTGCCGGTCGGCAAGCCGGCCGAGACTGATCAGCGTATGTGGGGCCCGGAGCCAGTCGTCGTTGCCACCATGGGCCAACTGGAGCGCCTGGGCAATGAATTCGATCTCCCTGATGCCGCCGCGACTCAGTTTCACATTGAAACCCGCGCCCTCGCGTTCGATCTTTTTGTCGATCTTCTGCTTGGCCAGGCGCACACTCTCGAGGGCTTCGCTGACAGAGATGTCGCGTCGAAACACGCGCGCCCGCACCGCATTATTAAACCGATTAAAGAGGGTTGCCGAGCCCGCTGAGCCACGAGCCCGAATCAATGCCTGCAACTCCCACGGCTGCGCGTGCTGGTGGTAGTAACGGACTGCTTCTGCGAGCGAACAGGCAAGCGCCCCATCTCGTCCATGTGGCCTTAGCCGCAGATCGACTCGATAAGCTCCTCCTTCACCCACTTGTTGGCCCACGAGTTTTGCCACCAATTCAGCCAGCTTGTTGAAGTATTCGCGGTTAGTTACCGCATCCCGGCTGCCGGAGCCGGCGGTAGTTCCCTCATCTGAATAAAAGAAGACAAGATCAATGTCTGAAGCGTAATTCAGTTCGAGGGAGCCCAGCTTTCCGAGCGCCACGATGCAGAATTCGGCCGTGGCGATGCGACCACGCTCGTCAGTTCGGCGCGGTGGGCCATAGCGATTATCGAGCTCCTGGGTGGCGAGACTCAAAGCGTATTCGAGGATTGCGTCGGCAAGATTCGACAGTTCTTCTGTGGTCTCGACAAGCGTATGGAGACGGCGGATATCGTGGAGGTAAATTCGCAACAACTCACGTCTGCGAAAGCGGGCAAGTAAGACCGGAGGATTAAGAGACGAGCGCGTAAGGGCGAAGCGAGCCAACGACTCCTTAAGCTCGTCACGATTCCTGACCCGAGGATTAACTCGTTCACGCATTAGCCAGGTGATGTAGTCAGGATTCTGCTCGAGTGTGGTGGCGAGCAGCGGGCTCCAAGCGGCGAGTGTCAATACGTCAGAAAGCAACCCCGGTTCGCGAAAGAGGGTTTTGCCGGTGCGGGGGTGCTCGTTTGTGAGTCGTTCAAGGAATACTCGTGCTCCGCGTTCATCGGGCAGATTGCGAATCAGTGATTCAACTTTCTCCTCAAGCGTGTGCACGGTCACATATTACGCGCTCTGTGAGAATGTGGCCAAAAAGAGTTAAGTCTTTGGGACTTTGGTCTTGGGCCTTTGGTCTTTGGCCTTCATTGTTTACACGAAGAAGCGTCATGAGATCGTTTACCTCAGAGCACTGCGTAGCGTGGGGGTGATGGCGACCCGACGCTACCGCGCTGACTCCATGCCACTCTTATGTGATGGATGAATGGCGCCGGCGGCTGCGCGCATCGAGCAGGGCAGTCGAGCGCGCAGCCATCAAAGGAAGGTTAATCGGCCAGGCTAGGAAGCGGCAGACCTTTTCTGAAGGCGGCTGCCAGGTTACGTTGCAATTGGTCAGAACGCTCGCGATGGTCGCGCACCCAGCCGGCAACGATATTCCTCATTTTTTGCTCGGCTTTTGGGCCTTTCTCAACATTTGTAACCGGTGCGGTTGGCTCTCCGGCAACAATTTGTGCGCGCTTGCGGATACGAATTCCTTTGATCTTGTGCATGGTAATTAGCCTCCTGACTATTAACGCGTGGTTTTTCGTCGAGAGTAATCACCAGTTCCTTACAAATTTTTTCGTACACCGAATAACCCTTCTCCTCTATACCTCAGCAGAGCAGTACCACCGGCATGGACGATCTACGGGAAACGACGAGTTCTGATGGCGGGTCACTCAGCGCGAGGCTTATTTAATATCACTACCATGAAGTCATTTACCGGGGGACCAAAATGAAAGCCTGAACGCAACGGCGAGAATGTAACTCCGGTTAGGCCAATACCTTCCGCGAACTCGCCGAACCGGTCGTTGAACTCGCGCTTCGATATTGCTGCGTAAGGAAGCGACAGACCAAACTTATTTAAGATGTGGTTCAGACAATATATCTGCTCGGCTGCTCCGTCGAGTATCAGAATCTGATCGTCCATACCCAGGAAATCCTTCAAGGTAAACAGCCTGTGCCCAAAACCCACGCGCTCAGCACAGGCCGCCACGTGTCCGAAATGGATCGAAGTCTCTTCGTGATTCAGATAGTGCTGGCGAATCTGATTCCGACCATAATCGTTAGCTTAAGGATTGACGACTACCGATTTGAGGAAAGCTCACTCGTCAGTGAACCTGAATGAGTTGAGAATGCCATACAGAGTATCCTTGTGTTTGGCAAAAGGTTTGACCGGTGAGGCGAGCGTTACAAAAAGAGTCTGCCGCTTTCCCTTGTACAAGCGTTGCGCCGACCATTTGATAAACCGGTAAGTCTTTTTTTGGAGACCAACGCTTCGAATCTTCCAAACTTCATCGTCAAGGAAGAAATGTACTCCTCTTACTCCGCCTATCTCGAGGAGTCGTACATCTTCAGAGCCACCTTCCCCGTGATCTGCATAGAATCTATCTGTCTCTTCCGCGATCGATCGATTACCAACCTGCTCCTCTGCTGATGCGATGAAAAGTCAAAGCTCTAGTGTGTTAGGTCCCAGCCATGAAGAATCACCTTCGTCAGTGTCCGATGTCTCATCCTTGTTCCAGCCGACTGGAAGCAAAAACGATATCCCGTGATCTTGTAGCGTCACGCTCTGACTGCTACGCGATTTAATGTCAGTGTTTACGTTAGCCTTCGTTTGTGATGTGCTGTTGACACTCTGGCAGGCCAGAGAGAAGGTCAACAAGAGAATGGTGAGAAAGGATTTCATTTGCTCCTCCCTTTGAACACGACTTGGAGGCGTGCTAACTTGCCAATCAAACCGGAGCTCGAAGCGTGCATAGCGCACCCCAAAGCGAAACGTCTGATGTACGGATCAATATGCGGACGTTGTAATAGCTTGAATTAGCCGGCGTGAATACCCCGGCTACCAAACAGCGGACCTATTGCGAGGAAAATTTTTACTGGAGCCGGCTATCGGACTTGAACCGATGACCTTCTAATTACGAATCAGACGCTCTACCAACTGAGCTAAGCCGGCTCTGGAAAGGACGCGAAAGACAGGCTTCCCCGTGTGAGGTTGCACTATACGAACGCGCTGTTTCGAGTGTCAAGTTCCCTTTGGTGCGTCCTCTTTGGAGTGCAGCGGCCTGCGGCCGGTTTGGTTTACTTAGGAGCGCTAAGAAAAGATGACTAACAAAGCGGCGCCAGGCCGCCGCACTCCAAAAGTGAATGTGATCGGTGGCGGTCTCGCCGGTGTGGAGGCTGCCTGGCAGGCGGGCCGCTACGGCGCGCAAGTGCGCCTCTACGAAATGCGCCCGGTTAAGCAGACGCCGGCGCATCGCACCGATAAACTCGCTGAAATTGTTTGCTCAAACTCATTAAAGTCGGACGAGCCCGGCACCGCTTCCTACCTGCTCAAAGAAGAACTGCGCCGGGGGCAATCGCTCGTGATGGAAGCTGCTGCTGCTACTCAAGTCCCGGCTGGGGCGGCACTGGCTGTTGACCGTCACAAATTTGCGGAGTACATCACTGCGAAGGTCGACGCGCACCCAAATATTTCACTTGTCCGCGAGGAGGTAACCAATCTCCCCGAGAACGAAATCGTAATCGTCGCTACCGGCCCGCTTTCATCTGAGGCGCTGACGACCGAGATCATGAAACTGACGGGCAGCGACCAGCTCTACTTCTACGATGCCATCGCCCCAATCGTCACGGCAGACTCCGTCGATCAATCGATTGCCTTCAAGGCTGCTCGATATGGCAAAGGCGGCGACGACTACCTGAATTGTCCTTTCAATGAAGAGCAGTACGCGCACTTCTATCAGACCTTAATTGAAGCCCAAAGTGTTCCTCTTCAAAGATTCGAAGAGACGCGTTGGTTTGAGGCCTGCCTGCCAATCGAAGAGCTGGCTCGCCGCGGTGTAGACACTCTCAGGTTCGGCCCGATGAAGCCTGTGGGGTTGATCGATCCACGCAGCGGCCGTGAGCCGTACGCGGCAGTGCAACTGCGGCAGGAAAATTTAATGGCGGACGC
>DATKDA010000037.1:0-7058 GCA_035512935.1 Pyrinomonadaceae bacterium
ATGCTAATCCTGGAGCGAAGAGGAATGATTAACGACCTGAATTTGCGAACCGGCGAAAGATTCAGCGCCGCGTTGGTTGCTCTGACTGTTGGTATAATAGCCGCTTCAATTCTCGAACCGGGACTGCTTTTGTTAATTCCACTGCTTCTGGCGGGGTTAGTTGTTCTCAATAACAGATTCTATCGATTTTTTATTAAGAAAAGAGGAGTGAGGTTTGCCATCTTCGTCTTCCCGTTACACTTCCTCTATTACTGCTACAGCGGGTTTACTTTTGTGGCTTGTTGGTGCCGCAATTCTTTTAGTTGCGTATTTGCCAGGAGGGGCAGCAGCACTAAACAATCATGCAAAGCGAGTTTGAATCACCCCGCTAACCGGTAAGCGTAGAAATCTGTATTTCCGATCCTTATCCAGCCTGTGGAAACGGTCCCGACAGGCGGCTTTTCGACAACGACAACTTTTGCCCCAGTGCTTGCGAACGTCTCCAGCGCCCTGCTCTTCACCGCAGAGTCGGCCGTCCAAAACCTTTCCACATACCTCCGATCGATCTCCGCAACTATTTTCAAGCCGCCCAGGTGGGCCCAGAAAGCACGGTGCGAGTGGCCAATTACTGCAACCGGGTCTCCCTCGTTGATTCCGATCTGGGTCAAACCTTGCGCGACCTGCCACTGTTCGTGCGCAGTGACGTCTTCGCCCGTAACCAAGCTGCGCAAAGTCACAACCGTTTCACGATAAGAAGACGCCGTTACCGTAAACACGATCAAGACCGTCAATACGGTAATTATGTAAGTCTTTACTCTTCTTAATTCCTGGCTATCAGGAACTCGCAAACCGGCAAAGAAAGCGATCCAGAGAAGCACTAGAAATGGTGCTGTATACCTTGCTTGAACACTGATGATGGAATACGCAGCCAATCCTGCGAATGAGGGAAGGATCAGGAACCAATAAGGCGCCAAATCGAGCAAGTACTTCCATCTCCTGCCACTCAATAAAAACAAGGTGATAAATGTTAGTAGCAAGCCAAACTGCACTTTGCTAAAGAACAGTTCGTAGTAGACGGGAATCCCCAGTCCAAAGGCTCGAAGTTGTCCCCTTAAATTAAACTGAGATGTGATTCCTTCATTCCAGTAGGTTGGGTCGAACCACACTGGGTAGGTACCTCCAATAGGTTCAGCAAATTCGAAGATTGGGGGATCGGCTGAAATTTTTCTGGTGGCATGCGCGGGCACACCATTTCCTGGCTCCTCCCCTTGCCAATGGATCTGGGATATATCATTGGTGGACCAGGCGTAGTTTAGCCTCCCACTTTCGCCAAATGTCAGACGACCCTTGGCAAGGGATATTGAGGCAACGAAAGGACCTGCCACTACTATAAATAGTACTAAGGCCAGGAGGAAACGTGGCACAGCTCTCTTGGGGCTGCCGACCAACAAAAAGCTGGTTGCTAGAAAGATTAGAGATAAGGGAAACATTACTGCTTTTGCAAGGTACCCAAACCCGAGCGCGATACCGAGAAAGGCGAATAGGGTCCAACTGCCGGGGGACTGGCGGATGCGCAAGAGCAGCCCGACGACCAGGTATACCAGGGAAGCCACCAAGAGATCGGGGGACTCTAGAGCCATCGTGATGAGGAAAAGGGAGGACCAGATGAATAAAGAATAGCCGAACGCCACCCACTGCCAATCGGGTAATGTCACGAACTGAACTGAAGGGCGGATGGATCTTCGGTGCCGCTGAAATTGCACAACTCCCCGAATCATGAAGTCAAAGCACAAAAAGCCAAAAATGTAGATGGCGAAGTTAATTAGATGGACTACGGAGAATCTCCAGTACGGTGAGGGGTCAACAATTAAAAAAGCCAGAGCTATCAGCCATGAATAGAGAGGACCCCAATAGGAATTTATCGCGGTTTGCCAATCGCGTCTGAGATAGGCATCAGCGACGTCCAGATAAGACATCGTGTCGGAATTTACCAGATAGTGACGGTCGGCCCATGCATGTACGAAACCTAATAGAACGATAAGGATCCAGAAGGCGATCCTCAACCAGCGGGGCCCTAGGTCAAGTTTCTTCGAGATGTTGGTTTCGTTTCCGGCGGATTTGTTGGAGTCGTAATTGTCAGTCATAAGAACAGTGAAATAATGGCCTAACGCTCAAGAAAGACTAATGGCGGCGACGTCGCTTAGCAGGAGCTTGCTGTATGCCCGCAGTCAAAATATGACAATGACGGAATCGCGAGAAGACTCTTGCTCCTGTGATTTGAATACTACCAGATTAGGACACTTGCTCTACGACAAATCGTATTCAGCGAAAAGTCTGAACAGGCATGTTCCTTTCCGGAGTTAATAGCTTTGGTCTGTGACGTTGGCCGGCGCTTGTCGCTGGTGTTTATGCTTGCCTAAGCCTTAAATTAATGTTTACCCATGAGTAGTACGATCCAATCCACGAGCGCCTTGCAAGCCTCCTTGCGGTCTCTTCTAGAGACGCCGGAATACAGACAACTTCTGGCCGAGATTCAGCGTGGAGCAAGGATAATTTCAATTAGCGGTCTAGCGGCAGGCTCGGCTCGCGCCCTCGCCGTTGCGGCTCTCCAGCGCGACGTCGGAAAACTCTTCGCTATTGTAACTCAGTCTAATCGAGATCTTGAGAATCTGGAGCGGGACCTGCGGTTCTGGTATTGCGCGCTGTCAGGTAAGGCGAGCTGCGATCGGGAGGTCCTGACCTTGCCAGCTTCCGAGGGCGATCCCTATGCCGGTTCGTCCCCACACGCGGAAGTGCTTGAACAAAGGGCGCTATCGCTCTGGCGTCTGGTTCGGCATTCACAGGACTTCGTAGTCTTGACGGCTAGGGCACTCGCCAGAAGAACAGTTTCGCCGGGAAGGGTCGCAGCCGCAGGCGCAGTGTTGAGACGGGATGAGGATCATGCGCCCGAAACACTCGTTAAAAAGCTCAAGGCGTCCGGTTACGTCAGGGAAGATCCAGTAGGAGCAATCGGAGAGTTCTCGCTTCGTGGCGGAATACTTGACGTTTGGTCCCCCGGTTGTGAGGCGCCGGTACGAATTGAATTTTTTGGCGATACCATTGACTCGATTCGAGAATTTGATCCTGAGAACCAACTATCGATCGCCCAGTTGCATTCAGTCGAATTTGCGCCGATGCGGGAGTTCGCTGTTACGAATCGTGACTTTCAAGTTTGGGCTGAGGCTGCCCGCGAACGTTGGGGTGACGAGCGATATCGCCGCGCCCTTCTTGATCGCACATCTTTTGCTGACGAGGGCGAGGCATTTGCCGGGTGGGAATGGTTGTTGCCCCTGCCGGAAGATCGTCAGTCAACTGTGTTTGATTATCTCAAAGATGCAGTCCTGGTTATTGATGAGCCTAGTGCGATTGAAAGTTATCTGGGTGACGCGTATCAGGGAATGGCCCAACGATACAGTGAGACTGAGGCGGCTGACGATATCGCCTTACGACCAGATGAAATCTATCTCACAAGTGAAGAACTGCGCACCGCGATCGATCAGCGTCAAAGGCTGGAAGTTCGCACTTTGGGTCGTGCGGCAGCAGACGTCGACCAGGGCTTTGCGCTGGAAGCCCGGATACCCGAACTTCAAGTTGGTAAGAAGCGGCCGGCGCGATTACCGATGTTTTTGTTTCCCTCTGTTGAAACAGGGCCGGAGATTGAGTGGAAGGCCCACTCAGTTATGCGTTACCACGGGCGCATTGCTGATCTCGCCACAGATGTTATGCGCCGAAAAGAGCGCGGGGGATCGACATTGTTTGTGATGCCCAGCTCCGGGGTTGCGGAACGTGTCAAAGAGATTCTCCAAGAATATGAGATTGATGCCCGAGTCCTTCAAGGCGGTGGTAGCGGTGACGACGCACTGTTTACTGTGAATGTTACTGCTGGGCGTCTTAGTGGTGGCTTTGAGCTTCAGACGAGCAGTTTTGTTGTCCACGTAGAATCCGACCTCTTTGACGAGGCTACAGCCGAAACACTCGAACGCCGTGTCTCTGAAACCAGGTGGCACAGAGCTGAGGGTCGTCAAAAGAAATCCAGAGTAGCAGCATTTCTCTCCGACTTTCGCGATCTGAAACCGGGTGACTATGTGGTCCATATTGATCATGGGATCGCCCGCTTCGGTGGTCTTCAAACACTTGAACTCGGCGGCCGAAGCGGGGAGTTCATGCTCCTCTTTTACGCCGAGGAAGCCAAACTGTATGTTCCTGTGGAGCGCTTGGACCTGGTACAACGATATTCAAGTGCCGAAGGTCATCAACCTCAGCTCGACCGGCTTGGAGGGATGGGCTGGCAGAAAACCAAGGCGAAGGCGAAGCGCGCCATGCGCGATATGGCCGACGAGCTCTTACGCCTCTATGCAGAACGGAAGTTGGTCGGTGGGTACGCATTTCCGGGAGATACTCCCTGGCAACGTGAATTTGAAGAAGGATTCGAGTACGTTCTGACTGCCGACCAGGAGGTCGCGATTGAGGAAGTTAAAAGGGACATGGAAGAAGCCGTGCCGATGGACCGTCTGCTTTGTGGCGATGTTGGTTACGGCAAGACGGAAGTCGCTATGCGCGGGGCGTTCAAAGCCGTGATGGAAGGAAAACAGGCTGCAATCCTTACTCCAACAACCGTGCTTGCTTATCAGCACTATGACACGTTTCGCAGCCGGTTCGCGCCGTTTCCAGTGAAGGTAGAACTCTTGTCGCGTTTTCGTTCTGGCAAGGAGCAGAAAGAAATTGTCAAGCGGGTCGAGTCGGGTGAGATCGACGTGATCATCGGCACTCATCGGATGTTATCCAAAGACGTTCGGTTTAAGGATCTGGGGCTGGTCGTCGTTGACGAAGAACAGCGCTTTGGAGTGGCCCATAAAGAGAGACTCAAACAGTTGAAGAAGAAGGTTGATGTGCTGACGCTTTCGGCGACGCCCATCCCCCGGACATTGAACATGTCGTTGTCGGGTCTCCGTGACATGTCCCTGATTGAGACCCCACCGCGAGATCGCTTAGCTATCCAAACCCAGGTCGTACAGTTTTCGGAGAATGTTATCAAGTCAGCTATCGAGGTTGAACTGGCCCGGGGAGGCCAGGTCTTTTTCATCCACAATCGGGTAGAGACCATCGAAACCGTTGCCGCGCTGGTAAAGCGATTAGTGCCGCAAGCACGTTTCGTCGTTGGCCATGGGCAGATGAACGAAAAGGAGATGGAGCGTGTGATGCTCGATTTTATCGAGTTCAAATACGACGTTCTGGTAGCTACCACCATCATTGAGAACGGAATAGACATCCCCCGTGCAAACACAATCATCATAAACCGCGCCGACCAATATGGTCTTTCACAGCTCTATCAACTGAGGGGCCGGGTAGGGCGTTCAAATCGCAGGGCTTACGCCTATCTGTTAATACCTGGTGAACAAGAGCTCACGCCGATAGCCAGACGCCGTTTGGCAGCCATCAGGGAGTTTTCGGATCTTGGCGCAGGCTTTCGAATCGCTGCTCTGGACCTTGAGTTGCGAGGCGCTGGGAACCTTCTTGGTGGGCAGCAGTCGGGCCATATGGATGCTCTCGGGTTCGATCTATACACTCAGATGCTCGAACGCACAGTTGCCGAATTGCGCGGGGAAGCGATTGAAGACGAAACGAGTGTTTCGCTTAACCTTGGAATCGACGTGGCTATCCCAGAGGACTACATCGGTGACATGGGCCAACGCTTGCGGACATACAAACGCGTATCGTCCGCTAGAGATGAGGAGGGCCTCGCGGCCATTCAAGCGGAGATCAGGGACCGATACGGACGGTTGCCGGCGTCGGTCGAGAGATTGTTTGCGTATGCGAGCCTTAGGCAATTGGCTGAAGAAATTGGCATCATCTCCATCGATAGAACTCAGACCGGAATAGCAATAAAGTTTAGCGACAAGGCCCGCGTCGCACCGACTAAACTTGCCGCCCTTGTAAGCAAGCGAGACGAAGCGGTTTTTACTCCCAGCGGTGTGTTGCGAATAAGTCTCACTGAAGAAGAGGAAGACGACATTTTGACTTTTAGTCGCGAGGCACTGCGCGAAGTTCGCGTGGATACTTAGTTGGGGCGCCTCGATCGCCTGGGGCGGTTGTTAGCCCGTAAATATTTGTTGTAGGCTTGTGCTTGCAGAATCATAACAGGAACTGGCCCAGGGACACGAACTGGCAAGATATTAAAGGAGCATTACATCTGTGAAATTAAATCTCATGACGCTCGCTGGAGCGATTACATTTTCAATTGCGCTTTTCACCCTCACCCCTGAGATTGCGAGTGCACAGGAGGGCGAGCTTCTGGTTGTGGATGAAGTAATAGCCCAGGTCAACGATTCTGTGATCACATTGTCAAAACTGAAACGTGAAACACAAGAGCGAATCCAAACCCTTAAGCAGAACGGAATGTCCGAAAAAGAGGCTACTGAAGAGGTTAATAAGCGCCAGGCAGAACTGATTGCCACGTTGATTAACGAGCAGTTGTTACTGGAAAAGGGAAAGGAACTGCAACTGGCAAACGAAGTGGAAGCCGATGTGAACAGACGCATGCTCGAGATCGCCAAGGAGCAGGGAATCACGAGTATCGAAAAGTTGGACGAGGCTTTAAGGGCGAACCAAATCGATCCAGTTGTCATTCGGCAGACGATGCGAACTGAGATTATGAAGCAGGCCGTAATTCAAACTGAAGTGGACCGTAAAATATATTTTGGCCTGACAATGGACGAGCTGAAGAAATATTTTGAGGCGCATCGCGACAAATTTCGAAAGCCCGAAAGCGTAAATCTCTCAGAGATCTTTCTGAGTCTTGTGGGCAGGAATGAGGCTGATGTAAAAGCCCGAGCAGACGAGCTGGTTGCGCAACTACGTGCCGGCGCAGACTTTGCAGCGGTTGCGGTAGCTAATTCCGAGCGTGAGATGAACGGGGTTAGGACTGCTCCTCAAAACAAGGGACAAGTGGGCACTTTTGAAGTCCCTTCCCTTCGTGATGATATTGCTGCCGGAATAAAAAATGTTAAGGCCGGTGGCGTTAGCGATCCCCTGCGCGGCGA
>DATKDA010000038.1:0-23755 GCA_035512935.1 Pyrinomonadaceae bacterium
AGCTCTCCCCATCACGTAGTCCTTCTTGTGATCCCATGAAGAAGGCTTGCTGACTTCAAAGTGATGCTCCAAAACAAGCTCTCCATCTGCGATCGAATTAAGCACGATGTGATACCAACTTCCGTTGATCCTTCCCTGATAGTTGAGCCCTGGATGAGCGCCAAAAAATACTGAAAATCCTGTCGCCCGAAGACCACTTTGGACGTTGAAGCATCGCCACACACTTCCGCGGTTGTGTCAAAAATCAACCTCTCATTCTCCCCTACCTTTAGGTTGGGGATGGGTGTGCGACAAAATTATGGGTAAAGCAGAGGGGGTTTGAGCTAACCTAGAGAAGCGCTATAATCTGGCTGCTATATGAGCAGCCAGACAAGGAGCTTCCTAGCGATGACTGAAACAATAGCTTCCCTCGAAGAGCGCCGGCAGCAGCTCTTTAATGAGTTAGCGCAATTGGGAGATTTTCGGCCGGGAACAATTTCGGCAACCTATCGCCGCTGTGGCAAAAGCAACTGCGCCTGTGCGCGAGCGGATCATCCCGGGCATGGGCCACGATACCAGTGGAGTACCACGCAGAAGGGAAAGAGCCGCGCTCAGGATCTGCACTTAGGACCAGAACTGTTGAAAGTGGAAAGGGAGTTAAGCAACTACCACCGTTTTGCAGAGCTTTGTGCGGAACTAGTGACAGTCAGTGAGCAGATCTGTCGGTTGCGGCCGGTGGCCGAGCTAAAAGATGAAGCAGAGTTAGAGGGGGTAAAAAAAACGTTGCAGCGGAAATACAGCAGGAAGTGGCGCAGGAGCTAGAGCGATTACTGGAGTGTTTGCTGCGACCGGCCAGCACTTTCGATCTGGAAGCCAGTGAGATGTTTATTCGGAGTGCGCTGCAGCGGGCCGGGGGGCTGATGCTGGAGCGAGTGCTTAATCAGCAGGGGTCAGGGGCGCCGGTGAAATGTGGAGCTGGGCATGAAGCGGCCTTCGTTGATTATCGTCGCAAAGAACTCACCACCGTGGTGGGCAAGATTAGTTTGCGGCGCGGCTACTACTACTGTGGTGCATGTAGGCAGGGGGAAGTTCCCCGGGATGCAGAACTCGACATCGTGGGCACGTCGTTTAGTCCTGGGGTGCGGCGCATGATGGGGCGGATGGGTGGGAAAGAATCCTTCAACGAGGCGCGTGGTGACATCGCTGAGCTGGCCGGTATCAAGGTGGAAACCAAAGCCGTAGAACGAGTTGCGGAAGCACTTGGGGCAGAGATTGAAGTTCTGGGAAAACGCGAACGCCGGCAGGCAACGAGGGAAAACGTAGTCGCGCTGAAGGCGGTGGCCAAGCTTTATATCAGTATTGATGGCACGGGGGTGCCGGTGGTGAAGCGCGAGACTGCGGGCCGGCGCGGGAAGGGAGAAAATGGGGAAGCGCGGACACGGGAGGCGAAGCTCGGTTGTGTGTTCACGCAGACTCAGGTTGACGAAAAAGGGCGGCCGCAGCGGGATGAGGCTTCTACCACTTATGTTGGCGCCATTGAGCCGGCGGCGGAATTTGGCTGGCGCATTTATGGTGAAGCGGAGCGGCGGGGGCTCAGACGCGCTGCCCAGGTAATAATGATTGGGGACGGAGCGCTGTGGATTTGGCGGCTGACTGACGAGCATTTTCCTGGCGCCATTCAGATCGTGGATCTTTATCATGCCCGCGAACATCTGACAGACTTAAGCACAATTATCTATGGACCAGCGAGCCCAAAGGCGCGGCAGTGGAGTAGTGCGCGCATCGCGCAACTTGATGAAGGGGAGGTCGAAGCGGTGGTCAGCAGCATGCGGCGGTTGCAACCGAGCGGGACAAAAGTAAAAGAAGAACTACGTAAGACGATCAACTACTTCGAGACCAATGCAGAAAGGATGCGTTATCGGCAGTTCCGTCAGCAAGAGTTGTTTGTTGGTTCAGGTGTCGTAGAAGCTGGTTGCAAGACGATCGTCGGGTACCGCTTGAAGCAATCAGGCATGCAGTGGAGCGTCCGTGGCGCCAACGACATTATTGCCCTGCGCTGTGTTCAACTCAGCGGTCGCTGGGAGGAATTTTGGGAGATGCGCGCCGCAGGCTAGCGACTTCTACCCACAAATTTGTCGCACACCCCTGCTTGCAGCACGATCATACGAAGCTTACACGACGGAGGGATGTTCCAAGAATTCACAAGAACTATACGCGAAGCAGAGATGTTCCGAATCACAAGCGCTAGAACTCAAAAAACTGATCCACGAAACCACACTTCCCGAAGAAGGCAGGAGTCCAGATTAACATTCAGCCGTGTGAGACGGCATCCGTCGTTGGCCGAGCGAAGAACCTGAGTGGTACTGCAATTTTGCGGACACTCCTGGCCCTGACTTAGAGAGGTTTTGACATTTCGATCAAGTGGCAGGGGACCAGAGTCTCGACCTCCGGCGGAAAAGGCAAAGTCCCCGTCTCTACGTACCCTCGTTTGCCATAAAATAGCAACAGCTCCTCACGCAGGCTGACTACTTTTAGATCCATGAAGCAAGCACCTTGCTCACGGCCGTAATCCTCTGCTATCTCCATCAGGTCAGATGCGATTCCGGAACGCTGTCTATTCGGATTTACTGCGAGCAGGCCCAGATAGGCTCGGCCTCCGGTTTCCCCAGATCGTTGCTCCACGTATACACAACCGAGCAGCAATTCCGTGCTTTCAGCCAGCAGAAACTTTCCCGTCTCGAGCAGGTGCATAACGCTTTCGAGGTCGATGCGATCTTCGTCGATGAAGAATCCTTCGGCGCGTCGAAAGGCGGTGTTGATAAGCGCGGTCAGGCTCTCAGCATCCTCTGGTCCAGCCAGCCGCACCCAAAAGGCGTTCTGTTCGATGAACTTCAGTTTGTCGTCTCATTACTCTGGAATCGAGTTGGAATTACTCAACGAGCGAACAAGCATACGACGAAGATTGAACCTGGGGTTACTTGAGTGTCAACGTTCTTCAGCCTCTTCGAGGATTCCGGAGCTTTCAGACGACAAACTGAAGTTCGTCGGACAATGTTCGATGAACTTCAGTTTGTCGTGTCTCATTACTCTGGAATCGAGTTGGAATCGCTCAACGAGCGAACAAGCATACGACGAAGATTCAATCTGGGAATACTTGAGTAGTCAACGTTCTTCAGCTCCTCGAGGATTCCTGAGCTACCAAACGACAAACTGAAGTTCGTCGGACATAAAACAAGAGCGCACTTCTCACACGGAAAGTGTAAACTGCCCAGTCTCAATAGTGGAATTTCGTCTTAGAAATCTCTGTTATTTCTGCTTACAAATCTTTATTCGAATCTCATTGTTAGGAGAAATTGCATGCCGAAGTCGAAACTGTCTGGCCCTAAGTTGTCGATTTCCCACGCATTGAAATCCAGCGCCCTAGTTTGTCTCATCACGCTCCTTGCTAACACAAACCATAGCGCCTCGGACGCTCACCGGTCTGTCTTCAAAGAGAAGCAGCCTTCCGCCGCCATGCCAACGCATAGCGATGCCCAGCTCGAGAAACGAGTCGAGGCTCTGCTGCGCGAAATGACAATTCAGGAGAAGGTGGGCCAGCTCACACAGATCTTTATGCTTCCAATGATGAGCACCGCAGCCGAGGAGCGTGTTCGCAAAGGCGAGATTGGCTCCTTTCTCTTCTTGACCGATCCCGCCGCCATTAACCGCTTTCAGCGCATCGCTGTTGAAGAGTCGAGACTAAAGATCCCGATTCTTTTCGGTTACGACGTTGTCCACGGCTTTCGCACGATCTTTCCGGTTCCGCTCGCCCTGGCATCTTCTTTCGACCCTGCATTGATCGAGCAGGTGCAAACCATTGCCGCACGGGAGGCCTCTGCCGTCGGAATAAAATGGACCTTCGCCCCCATGGTCGATATCGCGCGCGATGCGCGCTGGGGACGTGTCGTCGAGGGCGCAGGGGAAGATCCCTATCTCGGTTCGATCGTTGCCGTGGCCCAGGTCCGCGGTTTTCAAGGCCCCGACATCGCTGCACCGGATCGGTTACTGGCCTGTATGAAACACTTCGCCGGTTACGGTGCGAGTGAAGCTGGACGCGACTACGACTCGGCTCACCTCAGTGACTCGGAACTTCATAATGTTCATTTGCCTCCTTTCAAAGCAGCTGTCCAAGCTGGCGTAGGCAGCGCGATGTCTGCCTACATGAACCTCAACGACGTGCCCGCTACAGCCAACAAGTTTCTGCTTCAGGACACGCTCAGGCGCGACTGGGGCTTTCGCGGATTTGTCGTCAGCGATGCCTTCTCAGTCCGCGATCTCGTGACTCACGGCTTTGCCCGCGATCCTGCTGACGCCGCAAAGCGCGCTATAACCGCAGGCCTGAATATGGACATGGGCAGCGACACCTATACCTCGAACCTTCCCCAACTCGTCGAACGGGGCCAGGTATCAATTAGAGTGCTCGACGATGCCGTGCGTTCAATTCTGAGAGCGAAACTTCAGCTTGGTCTTTTCGAGCGACCTTATGTCGATGAAGGGCGGGCAAGGAAATTACAGTTGACCCCCGAGCACCGCCAGACAGCCCGGATTGCAGCCCAAAAGTCTGCTGTGCTGCTGCGAAATGACGGCGGTTTTTTACCGCTGACTAAGGACGACCCAAAAATCTCTTCCATTGCAGTGATCGGACCCGTGGCGAATACCGGCCGAGAGATGTTTGGCCCATGGAGTCTCGCGGGAAATCCGGACGAAGCCATTACAGTGGTCCAGGGCATTCGCAACAAAGTTGGACCAAGAGTGAAGGTCGAATACGCCCGCGGAGGTGAAGTAAGGCGAACTTATCCATCCATTTTTGACATCTTCGAACGCGGTCCAAAACCCCCTCCGCTCACCCCGGAACAGCAGGACGCCGAACTTTCGACGGCTGTTGAACTCGCCCGCCGCTCCGATCTCGTGGTTATGGCCCTTGGCGAGCTCCAGAACATGAGTGGCGAAGTGGCATCGCGCGTCTCGATCAAACTTCCTGGAAGGCAGCAGGAACTACTCGAGCGAGTAGTCTCAACAGGCAAACCGATCGTGTTGGTGTTGGTAAATGGCCGGCCACTCGACCTCTCCTGGGCGGCCGAAAGAGTGCCGGCAATCCTCGAAGCGTGGCACCCGGGAATCGAAGGCGGAAACGCTATTGCCGATCTTCTTTTTGGTGATGCAAATCCCGGCGGTAAACTGCCCGTGACCTTCCCGCGCGACGTGGGACAGGTCCCGATCTACTATGCCCTTAATCGAACGCAGAAGCCCGAAGACGCTCCCGACTTCACTTCGCGCTATTTGGATATTCCCTCATCACCCCTCTACCCGTTCGGCTATGGACTGAGTTACACAACGTTTGCGATTAGAAATCTGCGGCTAGCGCGGCCCGAGATACGTTTGGGTGAGGCGGTCGAGGTTCTCGTCGATGTCGAGAACACTGGCACGCGCGTGGGCGACGAGGTAGTGCAACTCTATATTCACCAGCGAGCGGGAAGCGCATCGCGTCCGGTGCGCCAATTGAAAGGCTTCGAACGCGTGACTCTGGCGCCCGGTAATAAACGCACAGTTCGATTCACGCTGGGCCGGGACGAGCTTAGCTTTTGGAGCACCGTCGAGCGGCGCTGGGTGCAGGAGGCCGCAGACTTTGACGTATGGGCAGGGTCGGACTCACGCGCTTCGCTTCATGAGACTTTCAGAGTCACACAATAGTCGGCAATCTGATCCGTGGGTTCGGTTAAGAATGGCCCACTAAAACACTCGAAATTACACTAATAGAGATCCATGGTTTAATCAACGGAACTTGTCGGGCAGGCGTATCATAAGTTCCGCGGTTTGTGATTCGGGAAGGTTAAGCGGTCATGCGCAAGCTCTATCACACTTACGTTCGCGTTGACGGGCACATTAGAGAATGGATGGCCCACTATGGCATTACACTTTTGCGTGTCAGTCTGGGCATTATCTTTCTCTGGTTCGGGGTCCTGAAGTTCTTCTCCGGATTGAGTCCCGCGGAGGATCTCGCGCTGCGGACAATGCAGATACTTACCCTTGGGATGATCCCGGCAAATGTTAGTCTCAGCATCCTCGCCGCGTGGGAGAGCGCCATCGGACTCGGATTGCTAACAAACCGTTTTATGCGCGCCACGCTCTTTCTTTTGTTTGTCCAGATGATCGGCGCGGCTGCGCCGTTGGTGCTTTTCCCCCGAGAAGTCTTTATCGTTTTTCCTCTTGTCCCAACGCTGGAAGGACAGTACATAGTGAAGAACCTTGTACTGGTTAGCGCCGGAGTAGTTATTGGCGCCACAGTAGGACGCCGAGATCGGGCAACCGGAGGTAGATTGGCGGCAAGGCGGGTCTGAGAAGATCCACGAAGGGTATAAGAAGGAGGAAAGCGGCAACGAGTCGCACACTGAAGATGAATAAGCAGTTACGCACCATCCTGCGGAAGGTGGATCGTCATTGGGTGGGCGACGGGTTTCCCGTCCGCACGCTTTTCGGCTACCACAACATGGGCCAAATTCTCAGTCCCTTCCTGCTGCTCGATTATGCCGGGCCGATGGAATTTCCGCCGACGAGTGAGCGCCTGGGGGTAGGCGAGCATCCGCACCGTGGCTTTGAGACGGTGACCATAGTTTACAAAGGCGAGGTCGAACATCGAGACTCTTCAGGCGGTGGTGGGCGCATCGGTCCTGGCGATGTGCAATGGATGACCGCCGCGTCCGGAATCGTTCACGAGGAATTTCATGGACGCGACTTCTCCCGGCAAGGGGGCATGTTTGAAATGGTCCAGCTCTGGGTCAATCTACCTGCCAAGGATAAGATGTCGCCGCCTCGTTACCAGGCCATTCTCGAGCGCCAAATCCCCGTCGTCACGCTTGCGGATGACAAGGGGACTGTCCGCGTAATCGCAGGGGAGTTCAGCGGCGTTCGAGGACCAGCTCACACCTTCACTCCAGTTAACGTTTGGGACCTGCGACTTAATAAAGATCAGCAAATAGACCTCCAGTTGGCAGAGGGCCATACAACCATCCTGGTAGTGCTCGATGGAGCGCTACGGGTTGTTGGATCAGAGACAATCACCAACGCTGAGGTGGGACTGTTCGAGCGGTCGGGCAATGTTATTAGCATCGAATCTCTTGAACCAACGACTGCTTTGTTGTTGAGCGGTGAGCCGATCGAAGAACCTATCGTAGGCCAGGGACCATTCGTTATGAATACGGCTCAAGAGATTCATCAGGCGATAGCAGATTATCGGAGCGGCAAGATGGGTGGGCTGATGTGAGGCAGAACAGCTTTCAGCGGCAACGAAATTCCCGGAGTAGGAGCGGTAGCGTCGGGTTTTGTTTCCACCCAGGGGCCGCAATTGTGCAAAGTGACCCGACGCTACGGCGTTCCGGTACTGACGGCGACCCACTATGAAGCACTTTTGATACAGTCACTGCCGTGTTGGGGATTCGTTAATCACTTAATTAGGAGCGGACATGAAAACTTTGACCAGGTTTTTTTTGCTTACTGTATTGGTGGTCGGATTTCTCCTCGCAAACGGACAATCCCAATACCGCTTGAATGAGCAGGCACAGGTCATGATCCTGGGGGTCTATCATTTCGACAATCCGAACCTGGATATGGTGAAGACCGATTTCCCCGATCACCTCTCTCCGAAAAAGCAGCAGGAGATTGCCGAAGTCCTCGCGTTACTCGCTAAGTTCAAACCGACCAAAATTGTAGTTGAGGCTCCACCGGACCGAGAGTCTGTGAAGAACAACTACCTCGCGTACGTTAAAGGTGACTATAAGCTCACCGCGAATGAGATCGAGCAACTCGGCTATCGGCTGGCAAAGGAGTTCGGACATGAAACGATCTACCTTGCTGACCACCGAATGGGAATGGATATGAACTCGGTGTTTGCGGCTGCAAAGGAGACTAATAACCAGTACTTCCTGAGGATGATGCAAGAGGTCATGAGCGAGGTTGAAGCCATGCAGAAGCGACATGGGCAGATTTCTATTCGAGAAGCGCTCGTTGAACTAAATAGACCGGAGTGGCAGGACCAAACGCGAGATCTGTATCTGCAAATAAGTCGGGTACGCAGCAAGGATAAGTATGTTGGGGCAGACGTGGTCACAGAATGGTATCGCCGGAACTTCCGAATCTTCACCAACCTTACGCAAGTCATTGAGTCACCCCAGGACCGCGTACTGGTAATCTTTGGACAGGGACATGTTCCTTACCTGCGCGAGGGAGTGAAGAGCAGTCCCGATATGAAACTGGTCGAGCCAAACGACTACCTGAACAAGAATTGACGATGGATCTGACTACGTCCCAATCGGAAAAGGTTCATCGGTACCCTTGCCAGGCCTGTGGAGCTGATCTCCTTTATGAGCCCCGCGATGGGGTTCTCTCCTGCCATTATTGCGGTTATAAAGAGGCGATTCCGCAGAGTGCTGAACAGGTCGACGAGCGTTCGTTCGAACAATATCTGCAACTCCGACCGGAACAGATGGAGCGATTAGCGGCGAACGCGCTCGAGGTCCAATGCCAGAGTTGCGGCGCCCTGGTTACCTTCGTCCCTCCCGAAGTTGCACGCCAATGCGACTTCTGTGCAGTTCAGATAGTGGCCCAACCGAAACTCTCCGATCCGATCCTGGCGCCCGAAGGCGTTCTCCCCTTTCGGTTAACCCAACAACAGGCAAGTTCGGGCTTACGCCAGTGGCTCTCGTCAAGATGGTTTGCGCCCAACTCCCTTAAGCACTTTGCGCAACCTGACGCGATCCACGGTGTGTACCTACCCTTCTGGACCTACGACTCGCACACTACAAGTCATTACACTGGCGAACGAGGCGAGTATTACTACACGACGGAGACTTATTACGAACGCGACGCCAAGGGCAATCAGGTAGCGCGGACAAGACAGGTCCGCCACACTCGTTGGCAACCAGCCGCCGGCACTGTATCGCGTTGGTTTGACGATGTTGTGATCCCCGCGTCCGTCTCTTTGCCGGAACACCGGCTTGTAGCCCTGGAGCCATGGGATCTGACGGAACTGAAGCCTTACGATCCGGCATTTCTGTCAGGGTTTAAGGCGCAACGTTATCAGGTGGGTCTGCCGGAAGGATTCGAGCGCGCCAAGCAACTCATGGCCGGCGTTATTCAGAGCGATGTCAGACAGGACATCGGCGGCGACGAGCAGAGAATTCACAAGATCGCTACATACTATTCAGGGATCACGTTTAAGCATCTCTTATTGCCGGTTTACGCCGGGGCCTACCGCTTTAACGGGCGCGTTTTCCAGATTGTAATCAACGGTCGCACCGGCGAGATACAGGGAGATCGGCCCTACAGCTTCTGGAAGATAGCGCTGTTTGTGATGACGCTTCTGTTTGTTGCGATGTTCGTTCTATTGGTGGTGGGTTTGCTGAATGGTTAATGAGGAGAGGACCACTAACTTCCCGTTGGTGGTCTTTTCAGCTTGTCTCGGTCTCTTTCTAGGTTAGGTCGAACTTAGAGATACTCCAGGCTGGAGAAAGTAGCGAATTTTCAAGTCCAGCCTGAGAAGCGGAGCCGAAATTTGGTTATCGATCCCATGGAGCACTCCGGAGGAGTGAAATGTTTATAGCCTTCAGTACTCCTATGAACCTCCGGCGCGGTTCGGAGCGGCGGAACTCAGATCGTGTGTTACCTGAAAGCTCAATCCGCCGCTCCGAACCGCGCCTGTCGTCCTTCGGGGGGCTGCGCTATAAACATCCCACTCCTCCGGAGTGAAAACCCCCAACCTAAAAGCGTTCGGGTATCTATCTATGGTTGCGAAAGACCACTGTTAGGCCAACGCTGAAATTTCCTAAGCTGAAGAGGTTGTGTCAAAAATCAACCTCTCATTCTCCCCTACCTTTAAGCATGAGGGTATCGATCGATTTTTGACACACTCTCTGCCGTTGGTGGTCTTTCTGTGGGCTATGTGCTGGAAGAGGGTAGGCCGGGTCGAACCATCCACCAAGTTCCGTAGGTGGTCTTGGGTGTCCGACGTTTTCCAGTGCTCAGAGGGTCAAAACATTGACTGAAATCAGCTTGGTTTCAAAACCCGTCAGCAGATCAAAACCGAAACCCTTTATCTAAACTAGATATCAGATTTTCTTCACCAGATCCCCTACCCGAATGGCGCCGGGCTGGACAACCTTGGCATTGATGCCGCGGAGATTGAACTGCCGGCCAATCTCTGAATTGACGAACTTCATCGCCTCCAGACCAAAACGCGCGACAAACTTCTTACAACCCGTATGTGGTAGCGGGGAAACCTCGATGACTGCTCCTCCAATTGCCAGTCGCGATCCCGCCCGAAGATTTTCGGAGCTAAGATCGAGGTCTACGTAAAGTTGATCGCCTGCCAGTGCCCAACGCTCTTTATGTTGGGCCACCAGCGCTGCCGAGCGAGTATTCATAATATTGAGCTGCATCTCGGGGTGAGGCAGACCATCCGGCATTCGCGAGCTTGCTCGAAATTGCCAACTGTCGCCCACCAATCCCTCCCGCAGATCGAGCTCGCCCACTTCGAGCACTTCGCGCTCGTCAACGCGCGGCCGGCGCACAATCATCTCGAGAACGCCTTCATCCTTCGGAGAACAGCGAATTTCGTCCAGCCCCGTTTCGAGTTCTTTCATAGTAAGGAATCTAGCTCCAGTGATCATAGTTAATTTTCTCAATCCGGCGTAGCGTAATCAGGACTCACCATAATAAACGAGCACTCGCCACCGCTTCCCTGACAATGAAGAGTCCCTCGGCGAATCACCCGGGTTATAGTCTCATCAGGAAATATGAGATCGTAGTTTGCGCTCTTTAACGCAGCTTCAAGCGGGCGCAGTTTCTCGTCTCCGCTGATGAATTTCACTTCGGCCACCTGAGCGATACGCGAATGTCCGGGAACCAGGACGACAAAGAAGCTTGCTTCGGTAGCGCCCTTTAGATCTTTGGCCCCGGTGCTGACCTTTACGGTGCGGGATTCCCTCAACTCAGCTTCCGCCTTCTCGAGCAACACCTTGCTTCTCTTCTTGTCAACGACGTGCCGTTCGAGATTCTCGAGAGACTCGGGCACTAAACGTTCCGCCACCGCTCCCAGGGCGTACATTCGAATTGCTTCTTCAATTTTGCCGCGTTTCTCCAGTATCTGACCAAGATGGTCGGCAACTTCACTATGTTGATTCAGTGACCACGAAGCAGAAATGTACTTCTCCGCAATATCAATATTGCCCAACTGAAAATGGACCCAACCAAGCGTGTCCCAGTAGGCGGCAAGGCTGGCTACGCGAAAGAGTTCGCGCGCAGTCAACCGATCCAACTCGACATTCCGTAATTCGGTTGCGACGGCTGTCGTAGCAGACTCAGCGTACTGCTGGGCTCTTTCAAGGTGCACTTTCTTTTCTGAGAGGTAATACGAGACGTTGTTCCACACAGGTGGACCAGGAGCAATCTTCACAGCTTTGTCAAACGCTTCGATTGCCTTCTCCGTTTTGCCAAGATTCAGGTAGGCACGTCCCAGGCTGATGTAAAGGAACTCGTTCTCGGGATTTAAGGAAATCCCTTGCTCGAGTGCCGGTACTGCCTCCTGATATTTGCGCCACTCAACCAGCACCTGGCCCAGATTGCCGTGCGCCCACTTGTCCAGCGGGGTTACTTCAATCTGTTTGCGAAACGCGGTCTCAGCCTCGCTGTATTTCTGTTGTTGCCAGAAGACACGTCCAAGCAGGTTATGGGCGTAATCATCAAATGGATTGATGTTGGTCTGTTCCCGCAGCACGTCCTCAGCAGGCTTGTACTTACGCTGCGCAAAGTAGGACCAGGCAAGTTGGCGCCGAGCTGTTTTGTGTTTGGGTTCCTTTTCAAGAACACGTTTGAGTAATTCTTCCACCAGCGAGAAGTTCTCGTTCTTCGCTGCCGCTTGTGCAGCAGAGACGAGTTCCTCCACCTTTACCGACTCAGGGATACTTGGCGAGCCGGCCAGAGTCGTTTCGAGAAGGAGAGTCTGCCCCTCATCGGCCCGAGCGGCGGCAACAAACGCCGTGTAGTCCTGGCTACGTTCGGCAGGGATCTCGCGCTGGCGCATCTTCAGTCTCCGCTCGGCAATCAAAGTCTTGCCCTCGAGCTTATAAGTAGCGCTGTATTCACCGTAATCGCGACTTACTTTAACCGGCAGTGGAGCACGCAATTCATACTTGTCAGGCAAGGAGAGTTTTAAGCGATAGACAATTTCAATCGGTGGGCCTAATTCAATAGGTTTAGAACTTTGCTTCTTCTTGTCAACCGGAGGCAGGCTCAGGCGCAACGAAGGAATGGGAAGACCCAACCTGAGCTTTTTACTCGACCAATCCAGGAAATCGTTCGCGGTAACGTCGTATTCAATTTCAAACGGCTCTTCAAGCGCCGCCGGATCGCCGGCCTTTATCTCTTTAATATCACCACGAACTCCTCCGATCATCGACAAGTAATAGCCCAAGTGCTTCCATTCGCTTTGCGGGGTCCGCCGAAACATCATTCTGAGCCTTAACTCGGAGTCTCCACGCACTTTAAGTCGTAGGTGTCCCGATAACTTGCCGAGTTCGTCTACCTCGCCCTCGAGCTCTAAGAGTTCCGTCGATAGGAAAGGAGGCTCGGGTGGGGTTGGTTCCAGTCTGGCGGCGCCTTCAATGGGAATTACCAATGCCTGCTTATCACGCAGTGCTGGTGACAGAAGCCGAAAGGGCGCCACTTCCGCGGTGGTGTCGGCCCAGAACGTTTCGTTGCCCACCGGGATGACGCTGATGACGTGGTCAAACTGGCCGGGCGATGGTATCTCCGGATCGATCTTCCTGCGAGAATTGATCAGGGCCGGGTAAGCGCGTAATCCCGTAGCCGCAAGCATGGCTGAAAACAGAGTATGTTTATCCTTGCAATCTCCATACTGGTTCGTCATTACGTCCGTGGCAGCTTGCGGTTGATATCGGCCCTGTCCTAGAGAAAGGCTGACATAGCGAAAGTTTCTCGCGACATACTGATAGAGAGCCTCAACCTTCTCTTTGTCTCCATCCAGGCCACGCAGCAGCTCGATGGTCTTATTGCGAATCCTTTCATCGGGCACGACGCGATCGCGCAAAAGATTTGCGTACCAGAGACCGACTTCATCCCAAGTCTGGAAGGTGGTCATTTGCACATGCGGTTTAGGCTCATCTGGATCGTCTTCCGCCTCTTCGGCTTCGTCTTGCTCCTTTTCTTCATCTTCATCCTCCTCGTCCTTCTTATCTTCCCTTTTAAGATTCGGGCAGCTCCACGAGTAAAGCTGCCGGCCTTCCTGTTCCTTTATTTCCGGCTCCATGCCCGGCTCGGTTTTTAGCTTAACCTTTCCCTGAACGGGAATGTTTACCTCAAGGGTCTGATCGAGGACGATGACTCCTCTAGTAACGAAGTTATGGGCCAGCCAGAAGTGGTTTGGAGCGACTGGGGTTTCCACCAGCCATACAATGCGATATTCGAGGACGTCTCCGGGACGCAGTCCGGGCACAGTGACGTGCTTCTGCCTGAGGTCCGTATAGATTGGGGCCTCACGCGCCAGGGGCGCACTGAGATCCTGTACGTCGCTTGCGGAGGCACTTACGACACTGCCATCGGCCTTGAGGACACGCACGTAACTGATATCAAGCTTTTCATTCGCAGAGGTGTAAGGGAAAACAAGTTGGCCAAACTGCTGGACGCCGGCTTCGCTCTGCATCTTTACACGAAGCATTAACTCTCGTTGGCCCGTTCCGTCTTTTTCATAGCGATGAACAGTTCTAAACTTCTCAATGACCAGCGCTTCCTGAGAGTAGTCAGGCTTACTTTCGATATTAATCGCCGTCGCGGGTGGTCCTGCCTTCGGAATCTGGGTTTGCGAGGAAGCATAATATCCGGGCAAAAACAGACAAAGGATCAGGAGCGCGATGAGACATCGTCTGCGGGGTAAAGACATAACGGTTCTCCTAGTGGTTGAGGATCATGACAGGAACGAGGGCCAAGTCTATCAGAGATTCAGGAATTCAAGGAGTTCAATTTCGTGGGAATTGAAGGGCCCAGTTTCGGACGGGGTCCGTCTTCCGTCGTTTCTTAGAGACAGGGAAACGCGACTTAGATATGGCACTATGGCACTGACTTCGTGACCGCCTTCACCGAGTCCACCATCTTCAAAATCCTTTCCCAGCCCGACTCGTCGCGTTTCATGTCGGCGCTCAACTGATCGCGCAGATTTCGCAACTTATCGCTCAACTCAACGGGATAGTGATGAAGATTTGGAAACAGTGAGAGCTGCTGCTCGACAAAACTGCGCTGTTTCTGCACCGATGGTATGGCATCGTGTCGGCCATCGTCCCAAAACGGAACCAGCAGTGGTTCGACGCGGGCGGCCCCCTGAATCGCGATCTCCTCACCATGGAGGCCTACAACATCTCCAACATAACGACCGGCGGAATCGGAACCGCGAAATACTTGCAGACGCCCAGGCAAAGTAGATTTGTCAGAAGCTTTTGATGCCTTTAAGGTGGGCCGGCCATCGATCAAACTCATCTTGAAGATCACACCGGCAATGCGATCCAATTCTCCGGCCAATTTTGTGCCGATACCAAAACCCGCGGCTTCCGGAAACTCCCTGACGATTTGACGGACGTTTTCAGGATCCAGATCCCCTGTGAGGATTGGCATCAGCCCTTTTAGGCCATTCGCCTCGAAGAACTCCAGACACCATTTGCCGAGCTTTGCAAGATCTCCGGAATCTACGCGGAAGCCTTTAAAAGCGCGCCGACGTGCTTCGTTCGACGTCGCCGCCATTGTCGCGTGGGCGGCTCCCAGCCTCACATCAATCGTGTCAAGGAGCAGAGTCGTCCCCATCAGATTGGCATCAAGCCAACGCTCGAATGCGACCTGCTGAAAATGCTTTGGCAAACCGGTCCGCGGCTCAATCTCCGGCTCGTCGAGATACTCCATATAAGCCTGCTGCCAGTAATGGGCCACAGTACCGACCGCGGGAATATCAAGGCGGTGGGCAGCCTCCATATTCGACGTGTCATTAAAGCCGCCTATATAAGCGTATGTTGCAACATCAACTGCACGTTCGATGTCTCCGCATCGCCTTAATGAGAAATCAGACAGCCATCGTGACCCGGCTGCGAGACGAAACTGCAAAGCAACCGCGGCGGTAGTCATCGGTAGATCGAAGGCGTGCTCGAACTTGATCTCCTGCGCTTGCGTTAATCCGAAAGGACCCGTGATGTCCGCGAACGGTTGATTTGCGAACATGATTGTGCCCGGTCGCACGGCTCGCACCAGTCCTTTGAAGCTTTGATTCTCCAGAGCCTCAGCAAAAAGACTCAACCCTCCACGATCCTGCTCGAGAAAGCGAAGGTGAGGTCGATCGATATGACTCTGCATCAGCGATCGCATCAAGCGTTCGTGTCCAAGACAGGGAGCAAAAGGTAGTTTGCGCTGAGTGACATAAAAAGTGGCTTCGGTCTCACTCAAGAGCTTGCCGCGGAGACTCGTCTCCTCTTTTAGAGCAGCGTCTCCCATGGTGGCGTGATAACGATCAATATTGAGATCGCTCATAACACTTTCCCGTCTGCCAGGTGCAGATTCTCAGACGACTTCAGCCCCGGCACGTCGCATCTCATCGATGGTCTTTTCGGCGTCTTCCGGCTTCACGGCTCGCATCGCCTCTTCGACTGCCTTTACCGCAAATCCTTCTCGGAGCCCATCAAGGACCGTGTTCTTGACGCAGTAGTCGGTTGCCAGGCCTCCGACCCACACTTCGTTAACATTGTGCTCGCGGAGCAGATCAGCCAGCTCAGTGCCATCGAAGGCAGAATAGTTATCTTCATCACCCATACCTTTTGAGATAATTCGAATCCGGGGATCGCTGATCAGATCCGGATGAAATTCAGCTCCGGGTGTATTCTGGACACAGTGGATCGGCCAGGCGCCTCCATACTTGGCGAAGTGCTTTGTGATAGGCGGATGCCAGTCACGGCTTTTGACCACAAGCTCACCTCGTTCGAGAAACTCGCTAATGAGCTTGTTTAACGGTTGAATCACCTCGTCGCCGCGCTCGACGGCGAGTGCGCCCCCGGGGCAGAAATCGTTCTGGACATCTACAACTATCAGGGCGTGTTTATTGGACTGCATAGAACTTCTCCTCAGTGGACTATGTATTTTACGAAACTTTCTCCCAGAGGAGAAAAGAGCAAACGCCCAACGGGGAATGGTCCATGCCAGGCACAGAGCACCTATGTTCTCCTGGAGCGTGATCCAGGCTAATATGACGGCATTCAGCCCGCCGGCGCCAGGCCAGTCGTAAGTCCTTCGTGAACATTGGAAAAGTTTCATTGTGACGTGAGATGTTCAAAGCAGTGACCGCTAAGCAGTTCTTCACCTGACGGTTTTCCTGCTAAGGATTGAGAGTCCTTAAGCACAAACCTTACGAATACGGTATCCTTGCCGAAGAACTGATAGATACATATCCACCATGAAGCCACTTAAAATCGGGATCACAGGCGTACGCGGCATTGTCGGTGAGACCCTGACACCAGAACTCGCGGTCGGCTTCGCACAAGCTTTCGGAACTTATCTGGATGGTGGACGCATTCTTCTGGGACGCGATACCCGGCCCTCTGGTCCAATGATCCGTTCGGCAGTACTGGCAGGCCTTCTCGCTACTGGTTGCGAAGTTATCGATCTCGGGATCTGCCCGACACCAACCATGCAACTTGCCATTCCAGAACTTAACGCCGATGGCGGCATCGCGATTACCGCCGGACACAACCCGTTGAAGTGGAATGCACTCAAGTTTGTTCGCAGTGATGGCCTCTACCTTAATCCATCTCAGGCCGAGGAGTTACTCGACATCTTTCATCAAGGAGAGTTTGCCAAGGCGACTTGGAATCGTATTAAACGGGAGATTCATTACCACGATCCGATTCCTGTCCATCTCGAGGCGCTGCAAAAAGCTTTCAATGTCGACGCCATCCGTGCACGCCGGCTCACAGTAGCGGTGGACTGCTGCAATGGCGCCTGCTGGCGACTGAGTCCGCTCTGGCTTGAAAAGCTTGGCTGCGAAGTTCTGGCGCTTAATAGCGATCCCACAGCCCCCTTTCCGCATCACCCAGAGCCCAAACCAGAAACTATGGCCCAACTTTGCGCGGTTGTTAAGGCGGGACGCGCTGACATCGGTTTCGCTCACGATGCGGATGGCGAACGGCTCGGAATCGTAACTGAAGCCGGCGAGCCACTGTCTGAGGAAATGACACTCACCCTGGCGACGGCCATTCGACTCCAGCAAAGATCAGGTACCGTTGTCACGAATATTTCAACTACGAGCGCACTCGAACGGCTTGCGGCAGAATATGGAGGCAACGTCGTCCGCACCCCTGTGGGACAGGCCTACATTTCCGAAGCCATGCTGGAACATAACGGAGTGCTCGGGGGAGAGGGTAGTGGTGGTATTACTGTTCCCGAGGTACACCTGACTCACGATAGCGCTGCCGGGATTGGTCTGATTCTCGAGCATCTTGCGCAAACCGGCGAACGAGTTTCCGATCTAATCCAAAAACTCCCGCGATTGTCTATCTTGAAGCACAACATCTCCGTCGACCCGAATCGCCTCTACTCAGTACTTCAGAATTTTCGCACAGCCATTGAACTCGAACAGCACGTTTATGACTCTACCGACGGTATCAAAGTGACGCTGCCGGAAGGATGGGTCCACGTCAGGACCTCAAATACTGAATCGATGATTCGGATAATCGCTGAGGCTGACGCAGAGGCCGATGCTCACCATCTTCTCGATTGGGCCCGCGACCGGCTGAATGGGTGACTAAATAATGCGAGCAATACCTACTCTCAAGATCAGCATTTCGGGTGTACGCGGTGTAATCGGAGATTCGCTTTCACCGACGCTGTTGACTCGCTTTGCGCAAGCCTTCGGAACCTATTTCGGATCAGGCACAATTGTAATAGGTCGCGATCCGCGCACGTCAGGCGAGATGGTCAAACAAGCTGTCATTGCCGGGCTCTTGTCGAGCGGTTGTCGCGTTATCGATATTGGCATGTGTCCGGTACCGACAGTTCAAATGCTCGTGCGTGAGCATAAAGCCCGGGGAGGTATTGCAATTACTGCCAGTCATAATCCGGCCGAGTGGAACGCACTGAAATTCATTGGTCCTGAAGGTCTGTTTCTCGATGAAGGACAGGCCCATGAGATGCTGGACATCTATCATCAGGGCGAATACACGAAAGTCGCCGGTGTAGAGATGAGAACGGTTGACGTGATTTCCGGTGCGACTGACCTGCATGTAAAGAGGGTCCTCGATACGCTTGGACCACTGTCGAGTAGGGAGAAGAAGTTGCGGGTCGTCCTCGATGCATGTAATGGGGCAGGTTCTTTTGCAGGCCCAGAGTTGCTCAGGTCCCTGGGCGTCGAGGTGATTTCGCTCAACGTCACACCCGACGGACTTTTTCCGCGGCCGGCTGAGCCTTTGCCCGAGAACCTTGGCGCTCTTTGCGCGGCAGTAAGGGAGCATCAGGCCGACATCGGGTTTGCGCAGGACATGGATGCCGATCGACTCGCTATTGTTTCGGAGCAAGGCGTCCCGATCGGAGAGGACTACACTTTAGTACTCGCAACCATGTACGTGCTGGGCAAAGAGCCGGGGCCAGTTGTAGCAAATCTATCAACAACAACAGCATTGGAAGACGTCGCGAAGAGATTCGACTGCTCATTCTTTCTCACGAAGATCGGCGAGGTCAATGTCACTCAGGAAATGCAGAAGCAGCATGCAGTTATAGGCGGTGAGGGAAACGGCGGCGTGATCTATCCCCGGATCAATTTTGCGCGAGATAGCCTGGTGGCGATGGCCCTCATCCTTCACTTGCTCTCAGAGACCAGCCAGACAGTCAGTGAGGTAGTGAGCGGTCTTCCTAACTACAAAATGGTTAAAGCCAGAATGACTTGTCCGTCAGACAAGATTGGTGGCGTGCTGAGGATGCTTCGGCATGAGTACGCGGCTTATCCGTTGGATACGAGAGACGGTGTCAGGGTAACGCTGAACGATGGCTGGTTCCTGGTTCGAGGCTCAAACACGGAACCAATCATTCGAATCGTCGCGGAGGCCAGGGACAACGTACGGGCAAGTGAAATCTCAGCACAGATCCTGGCGCAGATAGAAAGCCAGATTGCTGCTCAGTAGTCGATCGAGGAGCCCGTTTAATCAGCCCATTCACCATCAATGAATGGGTTCAGCGGAATGTGATGCGATATTCCCTTCCCGCTAAGAATCGAAGCGTGACTACTCCATCCGAAGCTTCACTGAAAGTCTTCCGCCTACGGTTCTCCAAGATTGAGGCAATCCGCTGCCCGCGCGGCGGCCTTAGTTGGCGCTCGATCTCCACGAGGGGTCGCAAAACCGCATTCGTAGCCTTACCTGAGTTCCACCTCAAATCGACTCCTATCGCGCCGCGAGCGCGTAACCCGCGGATCGAGCCCATGGGCCACGCTCGGGGCAACGCCGGCAGGAAACTGATCTCTCCGGAATGACTTTGGACCAGCATCTCGGCCATGCCGGCGGCGCCGCCAAAATTTCCATCGATCTGAAAAGGAGGATGATTGTCCATCAGGTTCGGCAGCGTGGACTTGGCCAGCAACGCAACTACATTCTCATGGGCCAACTCTGCCTCTTCCAAACGCGCCCAGAAGTTTATGATCCACGCTCGGCTCCAGCCGGTATGTCCACTGCCTGCCTGCAAGCGGCGCTCAAGGGAGATGCGCGCCGCCTTCGCCAGCTCCGGAGTCCCGTGTAAAGTGATCTGATCCTCCGGATGCAAGGCAAACAGGTGTGAGATATGCCGGTGTCCGGGTTCCGGTTCATCGTAATCTTCCAGCCACTCCTGCAACTGTCCGTGCTTCCCAATCCGCATCGGGGGCAGCCGCGCACGTGCGGAGATCACGGTCCGGCGAAAATCCGCGTCAATTCCAAGCAGTTCGCTCGCGGCAATGACTCTGGTAAAGAGCGCCCAGGCGATCTGAGTATCCATCGCCGGCCCCATGCACAGTTTCACCGGACCATCAGCCGATTCGTACTGGTTCTCGGGAGATATTGATGGACCAGAGATCAGATATCCATTCTTGTCTTCCACCAGGTAATCAAGAAGAAACTCTGCCGCCTCCCTCATTACCGGGTAGGCGCGCTTGGCAAGAAACTGCTTGTCGCGCGTGAAGTCATAGCGATCCCAGAGATGCAGAGTGAGCCAGGCTCCACCCATCGGCCAGATCCCGGCATGCACTCCATCAATCGGAACGGCATGCCCCCAGAGGTCTGTGTTGTGATGGATCACAAAACCTCTGGTGCCGTAAAGGGCTTTTGCAACCCGTCGCCCATCGTCCCGGGCGTTCTCGATCAGATCAAACAATGGCTCGTGCAACTCCGACAGATTCGTCATCTCCGCCGGCCAGTAGTTCATTTCGGTGTTGATATTTATTGTGTACTTGCTATCCCACGACGGTTGTAGTTGATCGTTCCAGAGTCCCTGGAGATTTGCAGCCATGGATCCGGGACGACTACTGGCAATCAACAGGTAGCGGCCAAACTGAAAATAGAGGGCTTCAAGCGCCGGATCTAGTTTGCCGTCCTGTACTCGCCTGAGCCGGTCGTCAGTAGGCGAATTGATCTCCCCCCCGCCGAGGTTCAATTCAAGCCGCCGGAACAACCGCCGATGATCGGAGATATGAGCCGACCTGAGGAGGTCATAAGACTTCCTGGCGGCGGCAAGATACCCGTTGTTCGCAGCAAGCAGATCTTTGTGTCGAACGTCCGTGGCGGCCGACAGAATAAGAGTCACGGCATTCGCGTTTTCGACCAGGACGTCGGTTCCTTCCGCGCGAGTGCGGCCTCCTTCTGAAAGGATCCGAAGTACGGCTTGAAAGCGAACCCCGGTCTCTCGCTCGAGCGGGTGGCGATCGCCCCGGGCGATGGCTTGCCCTTCAAGGACCACCATGTTGCTACCCAAAGATCTGGTTTGACTATCACGCTCTCGAGTGAGCGTCGCGGCAAATGATATCCGGCCGGGCTTATCGCATGTGAGACGCACAACGACGACCTGGTCCACCGCTGTTGCGAAGATCTCACGGGTGAAGCGAGCTCCGGCCAGAGTGTAAGTAACACGTACGATGCCGGTATCCAGGTCCAGTTCCCGGACATAGTCGTCAACACCGGTTGAATCCGGGAAACGCAGAATCAGATCGCCGAGCGGTTGATATGGGGGCATCCGCCTCGTAGTAGCGATCATTGTTTTGTCGGCGAGGACTTCAGCCTCTTTAACTCTGCCGGCAAACAATAACCTTCGCACTTCAGCAAGACTTTTCGCCCCTTCGGGATTATTGCGGTCCCGGCGCTCGCCGGCCCAGACAGTATCTTCATTAAGCTGGATGCGCTCGGAACTGACTGCTCCGAACACCATTGCTCCGAGCCGTCCATTACCTACTGGAAGAGCTTCATTCCATTCGTTAGCAGGCTGACGATACCAGAGCAGGTTGGTACGTTGAGGCGAGACAGACTGTGAGTAAGCCACACCCGGCGCGCAAAACAGCAGCAGGATTAAGACGATTCGGCACACAGATCGGCTGAATTCTTCTTATCAAACTTGGAGCGCGGAGACTTACCCGGACGATTTATTTAGAAAGCGACGAATAGAACTGGTCACACTTGCACGATCCGGAGAACAAAAGTCGAGAGACTTCCGGAAAGTCACCTTACTTTTACAACGCTGATGTCGGCAGAATACCGACGACGTGCTCAGGGCTCAGACTCCCTGAGGTAATCCTCGAGTAGCTTCTGAGCTCGCAAACTGGGACTGATGACCGCAAGTTTCTGCAACCGGTCATAGCCACTGAATACCCCGACGAGTTCAGCTTTTTCGTTGTAGACCGGGCTGCCTGAATAACCGTCGCGTCCGGTTAGTCGAGCTGACCAGTACTGGTGACCACGAAAGTTGTAGGAGCCGTAAAAGCTGCCCCGACTCACCATCTTGTCACCGTCCGGGCGCGCGATCAGGAAGAGCCTTTCGTCCCGGCTCGGCTGGGTTTGAAAGGCCGGAGTGCGGGCGTGCTTCGGAGTTCGGCATACATTGAGAAGGGCGAGATCGGCATCTCGATCTATGCTCACGACTGTCGCTTCGCAGCCGTTGACATAAACCTTCACTCTGAGTTCGTCCTTTGGTTTAAATCCAAGAAGCGCCTTCTTGGAGTTGCTCAACTCTCCGGAGACCACATGATAGGCCGTCATCAGCAAACCATCGCCGACTAAAAACCCCGTAGCATGACCATTAGGACTGGAGTCGAGCAATGCAATAGCCCGCTCCAGCGTATTCTGATTCTTCTTTCTGAAATCTAACTCAAGTGAAAGAGTGTAACGTTCATGTAACTTTAGCGCGTCAACGCGGGGAGTTTCCGCCGTGGTGTTAGCGGTGAGCAGAGGCAACAGAATTGCGATTGAAACAAAGCAGCAGACCTTCCGTATCATCTGATCCTCCTTATTAAATTGTCTTGATTGCGCCTTCCGACTCAGTTAGTTACCGCACGCCAAACCGGATCCGAGATCTGCGCATCTATGTACGGGCCGGGTAGAGACCTGCTCCTTTAATGGGATGCGTGGAAATAAAGCGTCAAGACCTGCATCTCTTCAAGAGAGTCCAGACAGCCCCTTAAGGCCAAGTAACGCTACGAGGGATGTTCTTTTTATCACAGAAATCCTGATGAGGGTAGCCAATTTTACCCAACTTGACCGGTAACAACGATAGAGATTTAATCTTTCAGCGATAAGTTTCAGTGATACCTCTCCACTACAAGCGGAAACGGCTTCCAACACAACCCAGTGTGGTGCGTCTAACAGATAGCAGCTTATGAATCTGCCCTGAGATGCGCAAAAGACCACCAACTGCCGAAACTACTCACGTTTGATGGAGCCACAAATACGGAACCAGAAGCGGAGAAGCTGTGAAAAGGCAAAAGCGACAATTTGCATGGTCCATCGGAAGCCTTTGCCAAAGACAACCCTTTTCACAGCTTCGCAGCGACCGGATGCTTGCGACTACTCACGTTGTCCTCGGTGGTTGATGCAGGGATCCGGTCGCTACGAAGCCGTGGAAAAATTGGGCTCACTTCGTCCAGCCATCCGTGGACCGCGAAGAGGGTTGTAGCGCAATTTTTCCACAGCTTCTACGCTCCCGGTTCAGTATTTGTCGTCCCACCTAAACCCTCTTGGCAGTGTTTGAGACGCACCACACAACCTCGGTTGAATCTCTGAGAACTGCTGGTGAAATTTGGTCGGCGAGGAGCGAAAAAACTATCTGTCAAACCTCTGGCGTGCTCCATCTATGCGAGGGATCGTCGGCAACCCATAGCAAGCCCTCATGGGCCCTGTCAAAGTAATTAGGGTCACCCTGGAGCATACGATTGATGTTCCAAAGTGAAAAATGACCGGTCGCGTCATTCCAGCCGTCGACCGCGAGACAAATGAACCCGCGATAGCCTCTAAACTGGGCCGGCGTGATCTTGCTTTTAGAGGAGCGTTTGACCGAAATAGTGGGTGGGCCGAAGTTGTCAAGCATGTATTTCCGAAACTCAAGCACCCGCAGCCCATACCAAAACTTATCGTTGCCCTGTTTGGTCCTAAATGCCTTGGAGTCTCGCGGAATCAGATGCCCCGCGTAGTTCAACGCACGA
>DATKDA010000039.1:0-5991 GCA_035512935.1 Pyrinomonadaceae bacterium
AAGATCGGAATTGCTGGCTTGGTGCGATCTTCGGTAAGGGGCCAAAGGCGGGTGCCGTATCCCGCAGAAAGGATCATCGCGCGCATGCCCGGCTATTGTACTTGAGTACTGGTTTACGGGCATCCAGAGCCATCGCTTAAAGCGGTGGGGTATTCAGAATACCAGTGAAGCTTGATAATGTCCCTGAGTCAGTGGGACGATTAGTGACCGAACACTCACGAAGCCTTCGAAGCGTCGCGGATGATGAGGTCAAAGGTTCCGGGGGCAACCTTGCGAAATCGGTTATTGCGATTCAATGAGACCGCAATACTGATGGTGGGATTTTGACCAGTGAACTTAAAGCCGCCTTCGAGCAGTCGATTGTAGATCTCGTTTACATGAAGCGGCGCGCCCTCTTCACGCAACAGGAGCGTAACAGCCTGCGGAATCGTTCGGTCCATAAACCGGTCGCTCATAACTTCGATGTTATTTCGGATGGGCGGGATCTGTTGCCGCTTTTCAAGCGCTGTGTAGCTGCGAGCGGGCGTTGAAGGATGCCGCATCGCCGCCTCCAGTTCAGCATCAGAAGGAAGTCCGCTCGTGAGGTTGCTTGAAGCAAGCACTGAAGAGAGCAACCGATAGATTGCCGCCTCACTTTGACTGGCCAGCGTGTCCATTTCCGCAAGTTCCGCCCGGACTGCATCTGCTTCGGCTTCGAGTTCCCGCAGGCGGGCGGCCAGGTGCATTCGAGCGGCGCGTGATTGGCGCAAGCTCTTTTCGAGCCGGGACAGAAGGTTTTCGTTAGGCCGGTCCATCGGGCAAATCTTAAATGGAAAAGGAGTTTTTCACAATAGGTAGGTAGCGCATCCTGTCCAGGTTGCGTCTTGTCAACTCATTGCTTTCCAATGCGACAGTACCCTTCTCGATGACTCGAGGATGCGCTACAACCCCACTGGCTCAAGCCGGAACCTGTATTCATAATGTTTGGCAGAGAGCCGATACGGTGCGTGCGGCCAGGCGCCCCAACTGTTGTCACCGCCCACCCCCATCTGCCGGAGATCCAGATTGACCGTGATCTCTTCCGAGCGAACAATCTCGAAAGGGTGCTTGCGCGTTTCCAATTCTTCCATTGGGAAAGGCCAGGCACTGAAGTACAGAAGGGGCATTCCAACCGCCTTGAATCCAACACCCTTCCGATCCGTAAATGTGACCCAGCGCACGTCCGTCCGGTTGGCATTCTCCTGAGGTTCGAGGTAAGGGACAAAGAGGTGCTCGATGTCCAGGGTATAACGGCCAACAGCTGCGCCTGTATTTCGGTCCCAGTAATTCTCGTGTGGGCCACGCCCGTACCAGGTGACGGTTCGAAACTTGCCCGGTACTCGAAGCTGCGTCCCAAACCGTGGCAACTCTGGCGCCTTCTCTCCCAGCGAAACCGAACTTTCGACCTCAATTGTGCCATCGCCGAAAATGGTGTAAGCGTTCGTAAATTCGGAATCGCCCGCCGGGAGTTTGGCCAGAGCCACAATTCTGACAAGCTGAGGCGTAACCTGTTCGGCCTTAACGGTGCTCGTGCGGCGCAGTGGTCCGGCATCGCGCCAAACACCCAACTGCTCTCGCATATTGTTTCCCCGGTCGTTATCTATCGGCGCTCGCCAAAAGTTGGGAACCAGCGTTCCCGTGATTAGTCTATTCCCGCCAATCTCATAACTTTCAAGTGAGCCACTCTTCTTTCCGAAGCGAGCAGCAAACCGGGGACCTGAAACAATGTATTCCGTCTCGGTCTCCTCAAGCCGTGCAGCACCTCGCGTGGTGGGGACCACGGCGTTAGGTGTCGACAAATGGTTTGGAACTTCGTACTGGTCCCAAGCGATGACGTGTCCCTTTTTCCCCCAGGCTGTGTTGTTGGCCAGAGAAAAAGTGACTTTTAGAAAGTATTCTGAACCAGGTGACATCCGCGGAGCCTTTAGGCCAACCGAGATTTCCTGCGATTGTCCCGGCGGAATAGTTAGGCGGGACAAGCGCCCCTTTTGTATTGCCCGGCCATTTTCCTCCAACTCCCAACTCCCTTCAACAAATGATAGGTCTCGAAACAGGTACTTATTGCGCACGCGAATCCGGCCTGTTTGGAGGTCCACAGGTTCGACCTTGATGAATTGATAAACCTTCTTCACCTCGGCCAGAGACGGATGGGGAGTGAGGTCCGGGAAGACAAGCCCGTTTGCACAAAAGTTGTCGTCGTTAGGCTTATCGCCGAAATCTCCGCCATACAACCACCACGGTTTGTCCCCTGCCCCCGGTTTGCGTAAGCCCTGGTCCACCCAGTCCCAAATAAAGCCACCTTGCATCTGCCGATGCGATTCAATAACAGTCCAATATTCTTGCAAGTTGCCGACGCTGTTGCCCATGGCGTGAGCATACTCGATGAGGAACATTGGCTTCCCGCGACCGTGCTTCTCCCAATCGGGCAACATCCGGTCAGCTCGCGTGTACATCGGAGAATAGGCATCACCGTGGCGGCTTTGACCCGGTTCGTACGCGATCATGAATTCAGGGTAGTGATTCTTAGCCCACTCGCGTGCGGCGGCGAGATTCCGGCCCACGCCAGCCTCGTTCCCAAGTGAGAACATGAAGACGGAGGCGTGATTCTTGTCGCGCTCGATCAAGCGTGAGACACGTTCTACATGAGCGGCTGTGAAGTCTTCCCCAGTCGAGATACGTTGCTCTTCGTTAGCCCCGTAGCCATGCGACTCTATGTTGGCCTCGTCGAGCACATAGAGACCATAGCGGTCGCACAGTTCGTACCATTCGGGCACGTTTGGATAATGGCTTGTGCGCACAGCATTCAGGTTGTGCTGCTTCATGAGCTTGATCTCGCGAATCATGCGTTCAGTCGTGACCACCTGGCCCCTATCGGGATCATGCTCGTGCCGGTTCACTCCCTTAATTATGAGGGGTTTGCCATTAAAGAGAATCTGACCGTTTCTGATCTCCGACGAACGAAAACCAACTCGCCAGGGAATAGTTTCAACGACCTGCCCCGCACTATCTCGCAGAGTCAAAAGGAGCGTATACAGATTCGGCTCTTCGGCCGACCACTTTTTCGGATTAAAAACCTGCTGCTCAAAGAGGATTGGCAAGTCGGACTTTGGCGACAGTGTCGCCTTTTTGCTCAGCGTTTCGAATACCGGCCGGCCGCGTTCGTCGAGCAACTTCGCTTCGACGGACACCGGCTGATCGGGCTCGCCTGCATTTTTCAGTTGAACATTGATCCTCAGCGTGGCATCTCGGTACTCTGAGTCGAGAATCGTCCGCACGTAAAAGTCACGCACGTAGATAGGGGCGCGCGATACCAGTTGGACGTTGCGAAAGATGCCGCTTAGCCGCCAAAAATCCTGGTCTTCGAGGTAGCTCCCATCGCTCCACCGATAGACTTCGACTGCCAGAACATTTTCCCCCGGCTTGAGGTATGCCGTGATCTCAAACTCGGACGAGAGCCGGCTATCCTGGCTGTAGCCTACTCGATGGCCATTGACCCAAACGTAGAAGGCAGATGAAACGCCGCCGAAGACGAGGAAAGTCTTCCGTTGAAGCCACTCGGCGGGCACAGCGAAAGTTCGCCGGTAAGATCCGACCGGATTCCGCTCTTTGTAAGCGGTCCAATCTGACGGGGGCTCGGAGGTCACTCCTGGTGCCTCTCTCTTAAAGGGATAGACAATGTTCGAGTAAATGGGAGTGCCGTAGCCCTCGATCTCCCAGTTCGCAGGTACGGGTATCTGCTTCCAACCGGCCACATCGAATTCGGGCTTGTAAAACTCCTTCGGCCGTTCCTCCGGGCTGCGAACCCACCAGAATTTCCAGAGTCCGTTCAGCGAGCGAATGAAGGGTGACTTCTTCTCATCAGCGCGCAGGGCGGCCGAATCGTCCGGATATGGAATCAGAGTGGCATGAGGCGCCTCTTTGTTGACGGCAAAGATACGCGGGTTTTCCCAGTCAGGCGATGGGTTCTGTTCCACGCCACCATAAAGTGACAGAAGACCAAAGGTGGAGCACAGCATAGCTAGAACAGCAAAAGATCTTGCCATGGTATTCCTTTTTGACGTTATGAACCGCAAGACGCAAGCCCAACAGGGCCTCAGCTAGCGATCCCGCTCCAATACATAGGTAGGAATTGCGCGGAGTGAGTCGCAGTAATCAGTATCAGGAAGTAGCTCAAGAGACGCGCATGCTGCCTCAGCATATTCGTCTGCTCGAGCTCGTGCGCGTTCAAGTGCTCCGGTCCGTTCTACGGCATGTAAAAGCTCATTGCGCGAGACAGTCTCATAGCGACCGTCATGCATGATCGTCTTGAGCATCTCCCGGCTGGCGTCATCTTCTTCGAGCAAGTAAATAAGTGGCAGCGTCATCTTTCCGCCAAGCAAATCAACTCCGGCGGCCTTCCCGAGACTGTCCTCACTCGCTGTAAAGTCGAGCAGGTCATCCACAAGCTGAAACGCCGTGCCCAGATTCATTCCGTAGTCACGCAGCGCCTGTTGCTGCGTTTCAGTTGCATTGCCGAGTATAGCTCCAACTTCACAGCAGGCACTGAACAGGTAGGCAGTCTTTCGTCGGAGCACGTCGAGATACTGCTCTTCAGTCACATCTGTTTGGCCCAGGAGCGTTAGCTGCAACAACTCACCTTCAGTCATTTTTCGGGTAACTGCGGTGAGAATATCAAGGATGGGCAGCGACCGCTCGGCCAGGCTGGTTTCAAAAGCCGACATGTAGAGCCAATCACCCATCAGAACGGCAGTGTCGTTGCCGTAGAGGGCATTCACCGTCGGACGGCTGCGGCGCGTGTTGGCCTCGTCGATGATATCGTCGTGAACAAGTGTCGCAGTATGGAGAAACTCCATTACGGTGGCCATGCGAATCGAGTTGTAGCGAGAACCATCCCCACCGGCTGCGTAATTCGAGAGAATAGTGAGGGCCGGACGAACACGCTTTCCACCAGATGAACGCAGGTAGTCCCCAATGTATGCGATCACCTGCACATTGGACTGGGCCTGTCGCTCAAACTCGACTTCAACCTGTTCCAATTCCGGCGCGATCAGGCTGAAGATGCGTCGAGCGGAAAGCCTGGCCTCTTCAAGAGCTAAAGTGTGACCCGAAGTCTGCATACCCTCTAGTTAGACCGGTAATTTGTGAACTGCATGTGGATACCAAAATCTTTGGCCTTCAAATTCGCAATCACCCCTTGTAGCGTGTCCCGGTCGCGCCCTGTGATGCGAACCACATCACCCTGGATGGCAGCCTGCACCTTAGTCTTGGAGTCCTTGATGAACTTTACGATCTCTTTTGCCTTCTCCTGTGGAATTCCCTGCTGAATCTGCACCTGTTGCTTAACTGTACCACCCGCGGCCGGCTCGATCTTTCCGTAGCTGAGAGCTTTCAAAGGGACACCACGCCGGACCAGTTTCTGCTGAAGGATATCGTTCATATTACGGAGCTTGGTTTCGTCTTCGGCGGTCAGCAGAAGCGATTTCTCTTCGAGCGCGACATTCGCCGAGCTTCCCTTGAAGTCAAACCGTTGCCGGACCTCCTTAACCGTCTGGTTGATCGCGTTGGTAACCTCGGATCGGTCGACTTGAGAAACGATATCGAAAGAGTTCTGCTGCGCCATCCGCTTTCGGTCCTGCCGATTCAGAGTATCGAATTTTCTGGGGCTAGTGAGAATAACATCAAAGCGGTAGCATGTGAAAGTTGTCGCTAGCCTCCTTAACGGGTCTTAGAAAGAACCATCAAAATACATCACACCAGAATAGGTGATCGAAATTAAGGGACTAGCGGGCCGTGGAATGCGATGAACTCTTGTTCGTGTGGTTTCGTGTAACTGCTGCTCTGAAAAGAAATGGTTGCGATAGGGCAAACGATCCCTTTCTGTCGCAAAACACGACAGGAAACTTGAATGAAGAAATGACAGCGGTTTAGTTCAGGCCGCTGTCGGCAATTCTTCGATGTTCACTTTCAGGCCGA
>DATKDA010000040.1:0-27370 GCA_035512935.1 Pyrinomonadaceae bacterium
GAGTTGAGCGATGCTGGCGAGATTCTCTGGTATTCCGAGACTAGCTCGACACATAAGCGTTCAGCTCGATTGCGATCTGGCTCGGGTGGTAGAGATGAGCGAACGTAGGCCTCCTGGGCCAGATGAAAGAGACGCTCGGCCTCCTCTTTGACTTTTTCCAAAGGCGAGGCGCCTCGCTTTATATCGAGTAACTCGGCAGCGTCGGAACGCTCGACGTGAAGAGTGCCTTCCGTTAAGAACTCGTTAACTGCGCTTCAAGTTGAGCCATCAGAGCCTGTGCCTCCTGATTGAAGGAGACCATTCGCTTAAACTGATCGTGAGCATACCCTGAAAAAGAGTGGTAGGCCTTCTTAGTGACGAAGATATCGCGATTCTCGCGCAAGCGCTTGCCTAACGGACTCTCATAAATGACCTGATTGGGTTTTAGCCAAAGTAAACTCAATACATTCGGATTACAGTTCAGCAATAACCTTATGAACTTCCGGAGTTCGTAAAAGACACAGTCCCACTCGCCCTCCCACGTCTCGTAGACCTCCTTCCGGCCAAAACCAAGATAGTGCTCTCGCGGGCCAACGTAGACCCCCATTACATCTTTGTCATCGATTGACTCGGGATCGGACTTGGGGACGTACATGCCGTGAGCTACGCTGCCGCGCCAGCAAAGTGAAATCAGACCTTCAGGCAGCAAATTCGCAATCTGCTGGGGTGAGAGTCCCTTGAGCTTTATTTCCGCGGAAGTCACACTGCGATCTTAAGGGGTTGCCCAGAAAACCGACAATTGGAGCTGGAATTTCGTTCGGCTACGGCGAAATGCAGGTCACGAAGCCGCGGCGGCAGCGCTCGCGTTGCGTTTCTCATCCAGGACTTTGCATACCGCTTCGATCACCTCGTCGCCCGAAGCGGGCTTAACAACGTACGCCTGGGCGCCCCCCTGAATCGCTTCGTCAATATCAGAATCAAGGGCATTGGCAGAGTAGAAGACTATGGGCGTGTGCGAGTCAAACTCTCTGATACTCCGGCACAGATCGAGGCCGGAAATATCCGGGAGCCAACTGTCGAGAATGTACGCGTCGAATTTTTCTTCCCTGGTCAGACGCAGGGCCTGTTTTCCATTGTCAGTACCAACGACTTCAAAGTTGGATTGCTCTAAAATAAGGCTCAATACTTCAAGACTGTCGGGGTGGTCATCAACCAGAAGCAGACGCGCTTTTGTCGTCATATTGGTTCCTTTCGGGGCCGCGAACTAATCGCGGATGAAAAGCTATCTATCACCCGTGCATCTTAGCTCAACTTTTAAGGATCGGGATTGAGATTATAGGCGAGACTCGCATCTCCTCCTAACGCAGTTCTTAGGTGAGAAGCTAACTTGAGTCTCTATTCCAGTTAAACAAAGGGTTGATGTCCTTTGTCCGATCTCCGTTGGCCGTTGGTCTTAGGACTTTGGCCTTTGGCCTTCGGCCTTTGCATCTTTCGCGTTCGGTTGCTCTTTGCTAACGAAGGTCAAAGACCCAAGATCAAAGGCCAAAGTCCTAAGTCCGCAAGGGAATATCTTCGTCTGTCACACGAAAGTAAGTGTAGAATTGGGCTGTTTGTTCTGTTGTCCGTGGTCAGTTGTCAGTTGTCAGTTGTCCGTTGTCCGTGCGTCTTTGGTCTTGACCTTCGTTTAAGACCAAGACCAAAGCCCCAAGGCCCAAAACGAAAACAACTGACTACAGACAACTGACCACGGACTCCACACTAAGGAGCCTTCAGGGTGAGAAGACGCGAAGGTGATGGCTGTCCCGTAGCGGGCGTGCTCCAGTTGATTGGCGACAAGTGGACGATGCTTGTAGTGCGCGATCTCGCGGCCGGCCCCAAGCGGACAACCCAACTACTCACCGGACTCTACCCGATCAGCAGCCGCACCCTCGTCGCCCGCTTGCGCGACATGGAACGAGACCAACTGCTCGAGCGGATCGACTTTGGCGGAAATCCGCCTCACGTCGAATATCAGCTTACCGACCGTGGCCGGGTGCTGCTCCCTTTTCTCGAGACCCTGCGCCGTCTTGGACAACTACTTGAATGCAACGATTGTGAGGATCGAAGAAAACGGCTAGGAAGCTACTGCGCCGCCTGCCCGCTGAACGATGAACCACTGCGCCCGCTTGCGCGCCCTCATCCCACGTCGCAGCGAGAGCGTGACGATTCCATCGTTCTATTATAGAGCTGCTCAGTCCTCTCTGGTCACTACTGCTGACGCCTTGTTGGGCAGCATCGTCCCATCCGGTGTAATGATCGCTTTGTGATCTGAGGTGACGAGTTCGCCTTCCATCGTCACCTCTTCACCCGAAGGCATCGCGACCGGCAGATGGTCCAGGAACCTTTCTGCGTCGATCGCCGCCATGCACCCCGTTCCTGCCGCCGTAACGGCTTGCCGATAAACGGAGTCCTGCACGTCACCAGCAGCAAAAACTCCGGGTATGTTCGTAGCCGTCGAATGCCCGGAAGTTTTGATATAGCCTACTTCGTCCATCTCGAGTTGTCCCTTGAAAAGGTCGGTATTGGGTTTATGTCCAATCGCGACGAACACGCCGGAGACGGGAAACACTCGAGTTTCGCTGGTCTCGATGTCGCGCAGCCTCACGCCGGTTACGCCTTCCTGCGGCGTGCCAATGATCTCCTCGACAGCGGTATTCCAGATGAACTCGATCTTCTCATTGGCAAAAGCCTTGTCCTGCATGATCTTAGAAGCCCGTAGCTTGTCGCGCCGGTGTACCACGTGAACGCGCCCTGCGTAGCGCGTGAGAAATGTCGCTTCCTCCATTGCCGTATCGCCGCCGCCTACAACCACAAGCGAGCGATTGCGAAAGGCCGGCAGGGGGCCATCACAGGTGGCGCAGGCTGAGACTCCATTCCCCCCAAAACCTTCCGGTACCTTGGCTTCGCCCGGGATACCCAACCACTTGGCCGAGGCTCCGGAAGCAATGATCAAAGTCTCGGCTTTGAGAATCAGGTCGTCTGTGTAAAGGGTGAAGGGCCGCTCGCTCAGATCGACCTTCGTAATCCAGGCCTCCATGAACTCGGTCCCGAAGCGCTCCGCCTGTTTCCGAAATTCGGCCATCAACTCAGGTCCTTGAATTCCCTTGGAAAAGCCGGGATAGTTTTCGACATCTGTAGTGATCATCAACTGGCCGCCGGGCGTTGTCTGTTTCTCGGCATCCGGTGGCGCATCAATCAACAGGGGGTTCAGGTTGGCCCGGGCCGAGTAGATCGCGGCGGTCAATCCCGCCGGACCTGAACCGATTATGATGACGTTCGTGTGGAGTATTTTGGTGGTCATGGAAGTGAACTCTGTCCTTCAATAAGGTGAAAATTTTGCGCCTAAGTTCACGACAGTATAGCCTTTTCGGTTGAGCGTATAGTATAACTACCCTTACTCAAGTAGTCGAACCAGGGGCTTTGCCAGGTAACAAGGCAGCCGGGTGAAACAGGAGAACCTTTGAAAGCAGTTAGCGTTCCGCAGGCGATTTCCACGATTGGCGTGGTTGGCGCCGGCACAATGGGACACGGTATTGCCCAGGTTGCCGCTGCCGCGGGATTTCGAGTCATTATCCGCGATCTGGATCGGGCCGCTTTGGCCCGCGGAGTCCAGGCCATCGAACGCAATCTGGCCAAGGGCATGCAACTGGGAAAGATTAGTGAGGAGGATCACGACCGCACGCTGCAACACATTCACGGAACCACGAATATAAGAGAGCTTGCGGATGCGGATCTGATCATCGAAGCGATTCCCGAACGGTTGGAGTTAAAGCAGGCGATGCTTGCTGAATTGGAAGCGCTCTCCGACCGGCCCCGCATTTTTGCAAGTAACACTTCATCGCTTTCGATCACGACGATTGCCAGTGTCTCAAAAAGACCGGAAAATGTTGTAGGCATGCACTTCTTTAATCCCGTTCACATCATGCGCCTGCTCGAGATTGTGGCCGGTAATGATACCAGTGAGGAAACGGTTGCCGCCGTGCGGGAGGCGGGGATCCGCATGCGCAAGGAGCCGATTGTAGTCAGGGACGTACCTGGCTTTGCTTCGAGCCGGTTGGGATTGGTCCTCGGGCTCGAGGCGATGCGAATGTTTGAACAAGGCGTAGCAAGCGCGCGCGACATCGACAAGGCGATGGAGTTGGGATACAACCACCCGGTAGGCCCTTTAAAGCTGACCGACCTGGTGGGACTGGACGTGCGGCTTGATATAGCAGAGTATCTCCATCGTGAGTTAGGTTCGGAAAGTTTTCGCCCCCCCGAAGTTTTGCGACGCATGGTCAGGGAGGGAAAGCTGGGTAAGAAGACCGGCGAAGGCTTTTATAACTGGAGTGACGAACAGGAAGGCGTGGCCGCCCGGCTTCCTGCGTGAAAGCTTAAATCCCATCGTGTTGCACACTATGAGTACTCCCTACAACAACGAAGAGAGACGGTTTGCCTTACGGATGGCGCTACGGTTGCCGATCGTGATTTCCGGACGCGCCGAAGAAGGGTCCGCATGGAGTGAGCCCACCGAGACCGACGATATTTCGACCTCGGGGGCGTTGTTCCACCTAAACCAGAAGGTCAACCGCGGCGATCGACTTTATCTGCGAGCCCATCGCCCGGATGGAGCGCCAATTGAAGTTACCGCAATCGTGGTGCGGGTGGCGCCGGCAATCTATGGCACGGCGCGGGTAGGCGTGCAGATCGCCGAACCTACGGAAAACTGGCTGCGATTGTTTGTGTCCTGGGTAGCTGACGATCAACCAACGACTCCCGAGCCGGATTCTCCCTCTTCCGAATGAGTGCGGCGCGGTTATTCAGACCACCGTCTACTCAATGAGAACGTTCGAGGATAGTCTTCATCTGTGAGATCTCTTCCTCCTGCGCCTTAACGATCTGTTCGCATAGTTTCAGGATTTCCGAGTCGGTTATTGCCGCATCCTGGCACATTACTATAGCTGGTTCCACGCCAATAAAATGCAATCCAGGGACCCTTTGTTGACGTATTGCGGTCCATCCGTCTTTTTATCCCTGATTAAAAAGCGGCGGGGACGCGGTTTCGGCTTCTAACGTTGACGATTTTCCGGTCAAGCTTTAGGATTCCGCATCCGCTCTCTAACATCATTCCACTCTGGAGCTTATCGTAATGTCGCAATCCTTTGAGACACTTCTGCTTGAACGCGAGGATCGAATCGCGCTCGTCACCATCAACCGCCCCGAGAAGAGAAACGCGCTTAATATCAAGACCCGCGAAGAAGGCGCCGCACTCCTGGATCAACTGCGCGATGACGATTCGGTGGGGGTGGTGGTTATTACGGGCGCAGGCGACAAGGCCTTTATCGCGGGCGCTGATATAGCAGAGTTTGCTGGCCGCACCGCGATCACGCAGCGCGAAGTGATGATGCGCCGTTCGCTATTCACCGCCATTGACACTTTCCCAAAGCCAATAATTGCAATGATCAACGGTTATTGTCTGGGAGGCGGTTGCGAACTCGCGCTCGGCTGTGACATTCGAGTTGCCAGTGAAAATGCGATGTTTGGTCAACCCGAGATCAACCTGGGCATCATTCCGGGCGGCGGAGGCACTCAACGGTTGACCCGACTTGTCGGCGAAGGCAAGGCGATGGAGTTGATTCTGACAGGCGAGATCATCGACGCGCAGACTGCTTTCAGGATTGGACTGGTGAATCACGTGGTTCCGCTGGATCAACTGCGGACGAAGACCCTGGACATTGCCAAACGAATTGCCGAGAAGGGGCCAATCTCACTTCGCCTCGCAAAGGAAGCGGTTAAGCTCGCTTCGCGTACTAACCTGGATGAAGGTCTGCGACGCGAGGTCGATCTGTTTGCGCTCTGTTTCTCTACCGAAGATAAGGACGAAGGCGTGAAGGCATTTTTGGAGAAGCGGAAACCGGAGTTTAAAGGGAAGTAGGTGTTGTTAAGCAGATCAATCCGCTGATGACGCCGATCTCGCAGATTAGGAGTAATCAGGTGATGGTGCGGGGACTGCTGACGATTGGGGGCATCGTTGTCGCTGCCATTGGCGGCGTGATCGCCTACCGCGCCTGGTTTCTCGAGCCCTCTGCGGCTGTCGTCATTACCGAGACTGAAGTGCGGGAGCTCCCCAACACCTTGCGCGTTGCCGGCGGCCTCGCCTTGTTAATCATCGGCGCCGCGGTTGCTTTCTTTGCCGCCCGGAGGAAGTAATGCTCGCAACAGGAGAATTGAGATGATTCGTTCCATCACGTATCTGCTCGCGTTCACTCTTGTATTAGGTCTAGCCAGCCTTACTTTTGCTCAGGAAGCAAAACCTTCCCAGAGCGCACCGGCGCCAGCCGAGGCGAATCCGGAGAATTGGAAGGAGCTTAAGTCCGCGGCAGGTGGCTTCAGTGTCTCACTGCCTGGTGAGCCGCAGACCGAATCGGAGCCGACAGACACAGAGGCGGGGCTCGTAGAGATTCATTCATTTACTGTCGAAACTGATCTGGGCACGTATTACGTTTCGTACACAGTCTTCCCAAAATATTCAGAGGAACCGAGCGTAGTTAAAGAGGTTCTGGCCGCCGGGCGCGATGAACAGGTGTCAAAAGGGGCGCGGCTGCTAAACGAGAACGAGGTAAAGTTAACTGGCGGAGTGGTTGGCCTGGAGTGGTTAATCGAAAATGAGGGCTTGATACTCCGGAACAGGACGTTCTTCGTTAAGGGACGACTGTATCAAGTGCTCTTTGCTACGACTCCGGAGGTGGCGTTTAAGACAGGAAAGGCGAGCTCGGATCCTAAAGACCGGACAGCGTTGTATGAAGAGATTGCTTCGAGGTTTCAGGGCTCATTCAAGCTTGTCGAAGAGGCCAAGCCGTTAGGGGAAGTCGATGCTTTACTTCTCAAACTTAAGGGCAAGGAAACGATTTTCGGAGCCCGCATTGCCAACGATCCGGAGAATGAGGAGGATAGGGCTGATAACGTTATCAACGGAAGGGCTCTATCATTGCCTAAGCCAGAGTATCCGGCCATGGCACGGGCGGCGCGGGCGAGTGGGACTGTCACGGTTCAGGTTGTCATTAGTGAAGACGGCACGGTGATGGCGGCACAAGCAATCAGTGGACACCCCCTCTTGTATGCCGTGTCCGTAAACGCAGCGCGCCAAGCAACGTTTTCTCCACCTCGCATTGATGGCAAGCCAGTGAAAGTAGCTGGAGTGATCACCTACGCTTTCGTAGCTCAGTGAAGACAAGCCGCTGGAGTCGTTGAGAATTTCGTTCCGACGTGGCTTTGGCGGCCCAAGTCCTAAAATAAACTTCGTGATCTCGTGGATTCGTTTTTGCCCATGGAACAGATCCACTAAAACACACCACTACCGCTTGCCCCTCCAAGTCTCTTTCCATTTCGAGTAGCGACCGTCCGGGTGTTGCGTACTGGGCATCAAGCTCTCATCGCAGAACAACGTTCCACGGCCATCGCTGATACCGCCGGCACAGTGCGTGTCTCCCTCTACTGTGTATGTATGAAGCAAGCCGCCCTCGACCTTCCATAACCCGGCGCGCTCCGGCGTGTTGCCTGACGTGCAGGTCATTTTTCCTTCCGCCGTCAGCATGCAGACAGTCCTTCCATGACGTTCAGAGGTGATCTCCCACGACTTGTCTTCCAATGTTTGGACCAGCGCCGAGTCTTGTCGCAATGCCTTCGTCTGTTCGCTGCTGGTCTGGTCCAGTAGTTCTTTATACCCGGCATATCCGGGCTCGAGTTTTAAGGCGTCTTCAAAAGAGGCAATAGCTTCCGCATACCTCTTCTGAGCAAGTAATGAATGTCCCCGGAGAGCGTGCCACTGAGCGTTCTCCGGGTCCTGTAGGATTGCCTTTTTGAACTCGAATCCGGCGCGGCCAAATTCTCCCTGCTGGAGCAGAGCGGCGCCGAGGTAAGCGAGCCATTCACCGTTGCGCTCGCCACCATAGTTCACACGCGGGGCGGGTGAGGGCTGGGTTACAACTGACCTGGGCGGCGGCGCCGTTTCAGACGCGGCTGGTCTTCGCGCCGGCCGGCGAGCCATGAATCCTCGCGCCTGTCTGACCTTTACAAGCTCAAGGGCCTTCATGTACGCCGCGGTCGCCTCTTTAAACCGGCGCTGGTCGGAGTAGACATTGGCCAGGCCGATGTAGGGGCGTGGATCACGCGGTCCAAGTTTGGCTGCCAGGCGGTATGCGCGTTCGGCGTCGGCGTAGCGCGGGGGCTTTGTGCTGCGCGCGGAATTGCCGAGAGCCAAAGCATCCTCCACCTTATCGTCGGGTCTTTCGCTTGAGTAAGCGGGAGGATTCTTCAGATCCAGCAGGATGCCACCGCCGGCGTCATGTCTGATCTGAGCGTGCGCCAGTCGAGTATTTGCTCCCGAAGTCAGAACCAAAAGCCAAACCAGCGCAAACAGCAATGTAGGAGTGAACTTGACCTTCATTGTGGATCTCGGATGTTGCATTCTAGACCGAAAGTCCGGCGGATATGTAGCAGTTAGGTTCGCGGAAAACACCTTCCGACAACGCCCTCAAGCCCTGGCAACCGATAATCTTGATAATCGTGGTGAATCTGGATAATCCTGCGAATCGTGCTGAGATTATTAATGTCAACGAAGCTTTCAGTGCGCCAGTCCCAGGGAAAACCTTAGTGATGAAATGAAGCGAGAAATGGTAACCTAAAGTATCAGTTTCAAGCGATGAACTTGCGGACTATCCAGGTAGCGTTACTCGGAATATCTATCGGTCTTGCTGCGGGCGTCGGCGGCTACACTTTTATCTATGCCAAAGGGTACTCGTATCTCACCAACGATCCGGCCGCCTGTGCGAACTGCCACATCATGAACGAGCACTACAATGCCTGGCTAAAATCCAGTCATCGTGCAGTTGCCGTCTGTAATGATTGCCATACCCCTCCACGTGTAATTGCCAAGTATGTGACAAAGGCGTCCAATGGCTTCTGGCACTCATTTGCTTTTACCACAGGGTACTTTCATGAGCCTCTCAGGATCACCCACCGAAACTTTGAGATTGCTGAACAGGCTTGCCGGAAATGCCATCAGGAGATCGTCGAGGCAATAGATCATCAGATTGCGAACGAGTCCTTATCATGTGTCAGGTGCCACAGTTCAGTCGGGCACGCTGCGATCGGAGAATGATAGAAAATGGCAGAAGATGCGAAATCAGGAAGAGTCGACACTGAACCTCCGAAGCGCTCTGTTAGATTTATTTTACTGACTACCATTATCGCGACCCTGGCGGCCGTCGGTGGCGTGGCTCTACTCGTCAATATCCTGGAGCGGCGGCAGGAAGCTCGCAATCCTTTCTACCGAGTTGTCGAGATTACTGACGACACCACCGATCCGTCGGTCTGGGGCAAGAACTTTCCGCTACAGTACGACGCATATCTTCGGACCGTCGATCAGGTTCGCACCCGCTACGGAGGCAGCGAGGCGGTGCCTCGCACTCCCACTCAAGCCGATCCGCGTTCGGTAGTTGCCCAATCAAGACTCGAAGAAGATCCGCGCCTCAAGATCATGTGGGCCGGTTACCCTTTCGCTGTCGACTTTCGCGAAGAGCGCGGCCACGCTTACATGCTTGAAGACCAGACCTTCACCGAGCGGCAGCAAGTCGCGGCGCAGCCCGGCACCTGCCTGAATTGCCACGCTTCCACCTACGTAGCGTACAAGCAATTGGGTAATGGCGACATCTTTGCTGGTTTTGAAAAGCTCAACCAGATGCCCTACTTCGAGGCTCGCAATCTTGTGACACATCCAGTCTCGTGCCTCGACTGTCACGATCCGAACACGATGCAACTCCGAATCACCCGTCCAGCGTTCATTGAAGGCATGCGCTTGCTCAAGGAAGCCGAAGGGGTAAAGAACTATGACGTTAACCAACAGGCCACACGCCAGGAGATGCGCGCCTTTGTGTGCGGGCAGTGTCACGTCGAGTACTATTTTCGCGGCCCGGAAAAACGTCTGGTTTACCCCTGGGCCAAAGGGCTAAAAGTCGAAAACATCATGGCCTACTATGATGAGGAAGGCTTTAAGGATTGGACCCACGCCGAAACCGGCGCTGCAGCACTAAAGGCCCAGCATCCGGAGTTTGAGATGTGGAACCAGGGCATTCATGCACGTGCCGGTGTCGCCTGCGCGGACTGTCACATGCCCTATGTCCGTGAAGGAGCGCTGAAGATCAGCGATCATCAGGTTCGCAGCCCAATGCTGAACATCAATCGAGCATGTCAGACATGTCATCGGGTCGAGGAAACGGAGTTGAAAGCGCGGGTCGAGACAATCCAGGAACGGACCTTCAGTTTGCGAAATCTCGCGATCGAAGCGCTTGTCGAACTGATTGGGGACATCAAGTCCGCGCGCGCCGCAGGCAGATCGGATAGCGAACTCGCACCGGCTCTGGACTTCCAGCGCCGGGCACAGTTTTATGTCGATTTCGTTGAAGCGGAAAACTCAACGGGATTCCACGCCCCGCAGGAGGCAATGAGAATTCTCGGCGAAGCAATAAACTTCAGCCGTAAAGGCCAGATGGCCCTTCGCCAAACTACAACTGCGAAATCTAATTGATAGGAATCGTGACAGTTGCCGACCCGGCCTTGCCTGGAGGGAACCGTTTTTGTCGCGCGATTCTAAGTGCAGTGGGATCAGAGCCTGAAGCCTGGGTCACCCGACCTGACTCGTCAAAGCTGACGGTGACTGTCACCTTTTTTGGTCCCTGCTTACCCGCCTCAGACGTCGCCGTTCGCACTCGAGAAACAGTTGGGTCATTCTGGGACGCCAAGCGCTTCGCACGCTCCCTCTCACGTTGGCGTTTTGCGGCTAGGGCAGCAGCGTCGCTGGTCGTAGCGATAGGGACTGAAGACGGGACCGGCGACTCGGTTTCGCTCTCCTCTGCGGAAGGCGTTGGATCCGGTGCGGGTTTTGCGGTTTTCGCACCGACGCTGGTCGGAAGCGCAACCCGGTCGTACCATCCTGCGGGCACTCCAGCAGCAGCTATACTTGCCAATACTGCAATGGTAATGGCGCTTGCCACAAAAGGCTTGCGCCGCGACAAGGCGTCCTGAGCTACAAATGAAAGAAGCGATGGTGGGACAGAAGAGTTCGAGGCGGTAGGCTCTTTGGATGTTTCTTCCTGAATAGATTCCAGCTCTCGAACTTCTTCGATGTATTCTTGGGGAAAGGCTTCGGACGGGATTATGCCCTCATCGAGTCGACGCAGACCCTCGAGTACTACCTGTGTCCACGGTTGATTTATTGTTCGCTCAACATTGTCAGTCATCGACGCACTGAATTCGAATCGAGCATTTGGGAGAGTCAGAGCATAGTAAACGGCATCAATTCCACGAAGAACACCGATTTTCGCGTCAATTACCGAACCAGTTTGAAGATAGAAATGGCCGGAACCTTTTGGATACAGAACCTTAAGCTGTCCGGTCTTACGCTGGTTGCAAAAGAACTCAATCAATTCAGAAAGCGAAAGGTCGCTTAAGTGTCCGGTCAATGCCATTTGTTTAGCTCCTCAAGTTGGGAGAGATAATTGTCTGACCTACTCAGTTGGTTCGCCTACTGAGCAAGCGTGAATTTGTAATTAATGATTCCGGCTACCTTTACCGGCTGACCCGAAAGTTTGGTGGGAGAGAACTTGGCTCTCGTGGCCGCTTGCTCGGAGACCTCACGCAGCAGTGGAGGGCCTGAGGTCGCTTTAGCCGAAATGACTTTGCCCGTCTCATCCACTACAACTTCGACTGAAACAAGCCCGGACGTCCTCATTCTGCGGGCGTTATCAGGATAGACAGGAGTCGGCAGGCTTATCGCAGTGCCGTTCAGGACGCCGCCCGAGATTGGCTTCAAAATGGGCTTAGGCGATGACGGTGGAGGTTCTCCATCGACGACGACTCGGGGAATGCTCTGCACCCCGCTAGAAGTGCTATCTGCGACCTCAGCAGAAGCGGCATTATTCAAGGCATCAATTGCCACTGTCGCAGACGGCAGCGCCGAGGCAACGGGCTTGTTGGTTACCGAATTTTGAGGTTGATTGGGGAGGGCGACCTTTGATGAAGGTTTTTGTGCTGACCAAGCTGGGGAGGCGCCACTCTGCACCATCTTGAACGTATTTTCGTCAAGGTAATACATGATCGATCGATAAGTGATCTCACTCGGCTCGTACACGACTTTGCCCCCTTCAACAACCGCAACGGAGGTGGTCATCCGGTTCCAATTACCTGCAAAGTCAAACGTGTACTTGTAAACCTCCTTACTCATCAACGTCCCATCTTCATTGAGGAGCGTCATTTCGCTGATGTTTCCCTTTTCGTCGTACTTATAGACCTCTTTTCCGGTCAAGGTTGCACCCGTCTGAGGGAAATACTGGTTATCTATCTTTTTGCCATCCAGATCGTAGGAGACAAGCTCCATCAGTGAGCGGTTGCCCTCAATTAGCTTTCCATCTACAAGCGAAAGCTTGACGATCTCGGTCCGAATTCTGCGAACCGGACCCACCAGGCCATCACGGACGCGATCGCTTTCGTCAACTGGGGCTGGTTGAAGAGACTTTGTGAGGCTAGTTTGCGCTGCGCCATGGGTACTTATGGCCAGAAGAGCGACGATTGCCAGGGTAAAAGCGCTCAGTCGATTTGACATAAAGGCTCCTGAATTTTTGAGGTAGTTGGGCTGTTCCGGAAAGGAACTGAAGTGAGGGGAAGGGGCTGGCCGGGTTCTTTACTTTGACCATCCGCTCGCGCGGCAGTGCAATATTAGCCGGTTTAAACGACGTTTGTCCAGATAAAACCGCCTATATGGTGCACTTTTAAACCTTTGATTAGGAGAATCAGCACGAAACGGCGAACCTCTTCAGGTCAGCTTGCGAACAGTGCGGCGGTTCGCCCTGAAGCCAAAAGGGCGCGGGTGACGTCATAAACCTCTTCGACAGGCAAGGCTTCAATAACGTGCGTCCGAAGCACGTGGTGGTGGTCACCGAGTGGCAGGAAACAGTTTGGGGCTGATTTGTCAGAAAGGACCACTGTTGCTGTCCTTACGGCGGCCGCAAGATGCATCGGTCCCGTATCGTTGGCAACCAGCACTGACAGTCTGGCCATAGCAGCGGCCAGAGTAGGAATTGACAGCCCATCAAAGAGCAACGCAGAACGGGGAAAGCTGCTGCGAATCTCCTTAAGCATCCTGTGCTCTTCAGGACCCGTAAACACAATCGTTCGCACTTCGTCGTTGCGGGCGAACCACTCAGCAAGTTCAGCGAACCTTGCAAGCGGCCAGCGGCGACTGGGATGGCCGGCGCCCACATAAAGCCCCAACATCAGCGCGCCGGCGTTAGCCTTCTCTTTTCTCAGCATCTCTTCGACAAGCGCATTGTCGCCGGGCCGAGGCTCCAGGGCCGGCACTCGTGGTGAATCTTTCACTCCCAACGGTACAAGCACATCCAGATAACGATCCACAAGGTGGCGATCAGGATCGTTGTTATAGACAGGCGGAGGCGGACTAAAGTTTCCGAGATAATCAAGCGAGCGACCCGGCCGCCTTGCAAATAGGCGCGTCTCCGCTCCGGAAAAGAATCCGAGCATATTGGTTTCCGCCAGACTGTGAAGGTCAATTACGAAGTCATACTTGGACCGCCTGACATCCTTAACAAGTTTCGCAATTCGCACGAGGGAAAGTACTTTCGAGCCATCACGAAGTCCCACGCGATCAACCGGCAGCGTTGCGTTTGCGTAGCCGGACAGGTCAACCACGGCTGCTCCCGACTTTCCAACTGCGACCGTAATTCTGGCGTCTGGAAACCGCTGACGAATGGCGCGCAGAGCAGGCAAACTAAGGATTACATCCCCAAGTTGACCGAAATCGATAACGAGGATATTGCGCGGCTCAAATCTCTTGGAACTCTTCATCAGCTATCTTCTATGACTGCCGCAGATCCCGTCCGGTCATCTCTTCTGGTTGTTCGACACCGAGAAGTCCTAAAAGGGTTGGAGCAACATCTTCGAGCGCACCGCCCTCCCTAAGTTTCAAGCCTAGGGCTGCTTCGTCAATCAGATGAAAAGGAACGGGATTAGTGGTGTGTGCTGTGTGGGGTTGTCCTGTGGTCGGATCGATCATTTGTTCGGCGTTACCATGATCGGCAGTGATAACAGTGACGCCACGCCTGCTCCGGATTCGTTTTGTGATCCACCCGAGACAGGTATCCACATGTTGACAGGCTTCGATCGTCTTATCGAGTTTGCCCGTATGACCAACCATGTCTGGATTTGCGAAGTTGACAACGAAGATGTCGGTCTCGCCCTCTTCGATGCCGCTCAGCACTTTCTCGGTGACCTTGAAAGCAGACATTGCCGGATCGAGATCATAAGTCGCGATCTTCGGCGAAGGAACAAGCAATCGCCGTTCGCAGGGGTATTCCTGTTCGACACCGCCATTAAAAAAGTAGGTCACATGAGCATATTTCTCGGTCTCAGCGAGTCGATAATTGCGCACGCAAATTTTTCCCCAAACCTCGGCGAGCACATTTCGATGAACCTGAGGTGGAAACGCGATAGCCAGTGGAAAAGTTCTATCGTAAAGAGTGAAACACACGAAATCGACCTTTGGTCGATTCTGAATCTCGAATTCGTCGAAGCCTGGGATGGCCAGCGCCCTCGTGATCTGGCGCGCGCGATCGGGTCGAAAGTTAAAGAAAATAACCCCATCTCCATCTTTATTCTTGCCTACCGGGTCGCCACTCTCTCCGATGATTACGATCGGTTCCACGAACTCATCCGTTAGCCCGCGCTCATACGAGCGCTTGATTGCGGCTATGGGATCTCGCGCCGGTTCCCCTTTGCCATTTACGAGCAGGTCGTAGGCTCGCTGGGTTCTCTCCCAGCGCTTATCGCGATCCATTGCGTAGTAACGGCCAACCAGAGAAGCAATTCGTCCTGTGCCCAACTCTGCAAGCTTGCTCTGTAATGCATCCACATAATTGATTGCCGACGAGGGTGGGGTGTCCCGGCCATCAAGAAAGCAATGGATGTACACGCGATCAAGCTTTCGCTGCCTGGCCATTTCCAACAACGCATAGAGATGAGACTGTGACGAATGGACCTGGCCATCCGACAACAATCCCATCAGATGCAGCCCTGCCTGCCGCTCTTTTACGCCATCCATCGTCGTGCTCAACACCTGGTTTCGGTAGAAATCACCAGTCCGGATTTCGTGATCGACGCGAGATACGTCCATTCGAATCACCCGGCCCGAACCGATATTCAAGTGACCGACCTCTGAATTCCCCATCACGCCTTCGGGCAAACCGACGCGGAGCCCCGAGGCTTCGAGCAGAGTATGAGGATATTTTTCAAGCAGTTCGTCGTAGTATGGCTTTGCAGCCATGGCAATGGCGTTTCCCTCGCGGGCGGGGGAATACCCCCAGCCATCAATGATGAGCAGCGCAAGCGGTCCTCTGTTTTTTGGCAACGGTACTAATCCTCTCAGCTCGGTTCTCTTTTTTCCATCCATTGGTCCGTTTGATCTAACAAAGTGAAGCCAAACTTACGATAAAGTTCGTGCGCGTCCCGAGTTGCCAGGATCCAGCGGCGCAGACCCTGCAAAGGCTCGAACGAGAAAACAGTTTCGATCAACCACTTACCGAGCGCCTGACCTCTATATTCCTCGATGATAAATACGTCGGCAAGCCAGGCGAACGTTGCATAGTCCGTAACGACTCTGGCAAAGCCAATCTGCTGGTCGGCCCGATAGATGCCAAAGTTAAGGGAGTGCTCGAGCGATCGCTCAACCAGAGAACGGCTTCGATTTTTGGCCCAGTAAGAGTTTTGAGAAAGAAATCCGTGGATAAAGTCTAGATCGAGTTTCCGGGGATCGGTGCTGACGGTGTACTCGCCGCGATGCCACTCCTGGGTAGATGGTTTCATAATTCAAGCCCGCGGGCGGCTCCGTCAAAAATAGCTCCGAGGCACAAGTATCGTTTCCTGATCAACTCAACCCGATATTGTCAGCGATCTGCAGCGCGGGCTTTTCGGGGACGACTATTGGCTGCGGTAGATTGGGCAAACTGCCTGATAGCAGCGCGACCGGGAAAGCGCGCCGCCCCTCCTAAATCGGCTTCAATTCTGAGCAGTTGATTGTATTTGGCAATGCGATCGCTTCGTGACAACGAGCCGGTCTTGATCTGTCCTGCATTGGTCCCGACGGCGAGATCGGCGATGAAGGGATCTTCAGTCTCGCCCGAACGGTGCGAGATAATCGCCGCGCGGGAGTTTGTCTTTGCCAGCTCGATACAGTCTAGTGTTTCGGTAAGTGTCCCGATTTGATTGACCTTGATCAGAATGGCATTAGCCACGCCGCGGTCGATTCCCTTCCGCAGGAATTCAGTATTGGTGACAAACAGATCGTCCCCGACCAATTGCACACGTTGGCCCAGTTCATCGGTAAGTAATTTCCAGCCATTCCAATCGTCTTCAGCCATGCCGTCTTCGATCGACACAATCGGGTATTGCTCTGTCCAGCTTTTCCAAAAGGCCACCATTTCAGCGCTGGTCAATTTCCGTTTGTCACTCTTCTTAAAAACATAATGCTTGCCGTCGAAGAATTCGCTGGCGGCTGGATCAAGCGCCAGGACGCAGTCTTTGCCAACTGAATACCTGGACTGAGTGACCGCCTCTAGAATCACTTCGACAGCTTCTTCGTTGGACCGAAGGTTTGGAGCAAAGCCTCCCTCATCACCGACACTGGTTGCGTAACCCTTATTCTTCAGGACGGACTTGAGCGCATGGAAGATCTCCGCACCCATTCTTAGCGCCTCCTGAAATGTGGGAGCGCCGGCCGGGACGATCATAAACTCCTGGAAGTCCACATTATTGTCGGCATGAGCGCCGCCGTTGATGATGTTCATCATCGGCACCGGAAGTGTTCGGGCATTTGGACCACCAAGGTAGGAGTACAAAGGAACTTCCAGGTACAGAGCGGCAGCGCGCGCGGTGGCCATTGAAACAGCAAGCATGGCGTTGGCACCGAGCTTAGATTTGTTTGGGGTGCCATCGAGATCGATCAGCATCTGATCGATCTCGGCTTGATCGAGAGCATCCATGCCCTGCAACTTGCCGGCGATGATTTTGTTTATATTGTTAACAGCCTTCAGAACACCCTTACCCAGATACCTTTTGCGATCTCCATCCCGCAATTCAATCGCTTCGTGGGCGCCCGTCGAAGCCCCGGAAGGCACGGCAGCTCTTCCTATCTCGCCACCAACCAGCAGTACTTCGGCTTCCACAGTGGGGTTACCGCGGGAATCGAGGATTTCTCGCGCTTCGATATTTTCAATCCAACTCATCTGTCATTTGGCTCCTGAAGCAAATTGAAAGAAGTACCCGGCAACTTTAGCATCGCTGAAGGCCGAAACGCGAAGTCTGCTGTCCTACCCGGCAATAACGGGACTTTCTGAAGTGGCCCCGGCTTTTTGCGCCTGTTCTGTGGGGAGTTCAAGCCGCACACGCATCACGCGGCGTCGTTCTACGCGATCGATCTGAAAAAGCAGACCGTTATGGCGAACGATTTCACCCGCTTTCAGGACGTGCCCGGCTGCGGTCATAAGGAAGCCTGCGATGGTGGTGTAGTGTTCAGATTCGGGCACGGCCAGGTTGAGCCGGCGATTGAGGTCTCGTACTGCCAGTCCTCCGGCAAGAATGTATTTCCCTTCACCCGCAGGTATGATTTGTTCGTTAACCTCCTCATCGTGTTCATCCGAGATATCGCCGACGATCTCCTCCAATAAGTCCTCGAGTGTGATGATGCCTTCGAGGCCGCCGTGTTCGTCGACAACAAAGCCAAAGTGGCTCTTGGCCTTTTGCATCTGGCGCAGAACATCTTCGAGCCGAGCGGTATCTACTACGTAAAGTGGAGGTTGTAATACGTCTTCGAGTTTGAAGCTTTCAGGCTTCAAGAGGTAAGGCATAACGTCCTTGCTATGGATAAAGCCAATCACATCATCGAGCGACTCGCGGTAGACAGGAAGGCGCGAATAACGAAACTCTTCGAAAGCTTTGGTGATCTCCTCGAGCGAGCTAGTACTGGGGATTGCTGCCATTTCAGTACGAGGGACCTTGGCCTCGCGCACGAGAGTATCTGAGAACTCGAATACCTGGTGAATCAGCCGTCTCTCCTCAGCACGAAGATGGCCACTCTCGCGGGCAATATCAATTAACTGTCGCAATTCAGCCTCTGTATAGACCGAGGCTTGTTCGGGTGTGGCCTTTAAGCCAAGCAGTCGCCCAATCGCGTTTCCAGCCGTATTGAATAGCCATATTGGCGCCCTAAAGATCCGCGCAAAGACCTCGAGAGGGCGAGCCGTAAACAGCGCCACCGATTCAGCCCGTTCGAGTGCAATCATCTTCGGCACCAGTTCACCGAAAACAATGGTCAGGAAGGTGATCAGTGAGAATGCGAGCGCGATCGAGATCAGGTGCGAGATGTAACCCAGCGTGCCCTCGGAGGCGATATTGGAGGCGAGCGGATGTAGTAGGGCAGCGACTGTCGGTTCGCCAATCCAACCCAGCGCCAGAGACGAAACCGTAACGCCCATTTGGACCGCTGATATGAAAAGACTGGGATTGTTCACCAGTCTAAGAGCGGCTTGAGCATTCTTATTACCGGCGGCGGCGCGTGACTTTAATCGAGTGCGCCTAACCGTAACAAGTGCGAACTCAGAAATTACAAAGAAAGCATTCAACCCGACGATAAAGGCGACCGCTAGTAATCTAAGGAGAATGCCGGAGATTGATAGACCGTCTGAAACGACTTCAATGAGAACCAATAGAGACAGGTAACTGGCAGGGTCGTCCATAGCTAATCAGGAGGATATGTTCGCCCGCGATTATAGCACGTGAGGAGCGGGCACCTGACCCCGGGAGGTGCAGCAGCAACGAGGGTGGTGAAACGTTGTATTCGGCAATAATGAATGAACTAGTGTCCCGCTGCTGCCCCGACGGCACGGGCGCGAGCAGGACGGCGTTCGTGTCGGGCGCAAGCTCGTGAAAGGGCCTGGTCGACCCGCGGTTGAATGTTGCATTCAGCTTGCCGGCAAACCGCCGCAAGTTCCGAAACTACAAGATACCGGGCGCGCTCGAGCATCCTTTGCTCGCGAAACGACAGCGGCTTAATGTGACTCAAATAGGTTAAGTGTTTGAGAACATTGGCCACCTCAAAGATATCTCCGGTACGCATCTTTTCCGAGAACTCCTTGAAGCGATCCTTCCAATCATTAGCTGGAGCGGAGAAATCATCAGCCAGGGCCTTGAATAGCAGTTCACATTCACCTGATGAGATCGGGGCACGCAGGCCAACTTCTAGAGCATTTGAGACCGGAACCAAAACCAGCGAGTTGTTAGCAGCAAGACGAAGCGTGTAGAAGGGAAGTGAAGTGGCGCCTATTTGCTTCTGTTCAATCTGCTCGATGGTTCCGATCCCGTGATTTGGATAAACGACTTTTTGGCCGACTTTAAAGCCCACCACAGCACCTCCATCGATTTAACAAAAATCAGACTGCGCCGCACGCGCGGGTCTGGGGAGAACCCCTTGAGCGACGCAGTTACGCGTCGGTTTCCATTATGGCAAGTGTTTGGAGTCTAACAAGCGCTTCCGTAAAGCGTCAAGTTTCTGTGTCAGTGTCAGTGAGTGAGACTTGGGGGGGAGGATCAAATGGGAGCTACCGCGGAGCTAAACTCAGATCATAATCAACGGCATCCTGGCAAGGCCTTAGTTCGATAGCGATCTTTTCTATCGTCGCAGCTAAGCGTAACTTCGCCCGATGCTCCTTTTGGTCCGGGCTTCCCAACCTTTTAACATCTGCAAGCGGCCTGATGAGCGCCAGATACCTACCGGGAGGGATGTTTTTAATTTCGAAACTGCCTTCTTCGTTAAGCGCTGTAATGAAGTATCTCACGACATCCTCTTGTTGCTCCTTATCAGCGGGAACGAGAATGATCGCAGGTTCAATGATCGCAGCGTTGTTGTTGGATACTCGGCCGGCTAGTGAGGCTGCGCCTTCCGCCAGTTTGATCGTCACGCCGGCAAGTCGCTCTCCACTCTTTAGTGTTATGCCGTTGTTTGCGACATCGTTGCTTTGGTTATTGGTAACGCTTATCGATTTTAGGTACCAATACCTGGCATTGAATTGAGCATTGACGCGATAGCGTTCCGCTCTCAGGTTTCTTAGTTGGAATTTCCCCTCGCGGTCTGGAGTGACCAACGCCGCAAAATAAGTTCTGGGCAACTGCGGCTCGTTGAGATCGATCTTCCGTGTAAAGATCCTAATATCAGTAACGGCCAGCCGGGGTTTCTCCTGACAATCGGGCTCGGACGACGTTTCCAGCTCGACTATCCCGGCAATTGATCCGAGCGGCAGGAGCTTGAGTTCGACATCGGTCAAGTCTGCATTCTTTAGGATAATACGGCTTGGCTCGGAGGCAGCGAGTTCGCCTGCCGACAAAGGAGCTTGCGCGGTTATCTCGTATTCACCTGCCTCCAAGGCTGAGAAGATAAATTCTCCCTCAGCAGACCGAAAAGACTGGTTAAACTGCAACTGCGGCAGTTGGTTCGCAACCTGCGTTAGCTGTACGGAGAAGGAATTACTTTTCGATAGGCCCTGGACCTTTCCGCGTATGGTGCGGCCAGGTTCACCTTTGTACGATATATCGACCCCGGCAATCTCCTGCCCCGCAGCAACTGTGATCTCCGCGGCAGTCTCCCTGGTAGAGGCCGGCGCATAAGTTGGCGCATCCGAATCATAAGCCGTAATGAAATTAGTAGGTGTCCCACGCGCGCCTGAGGACACAACATAAGTTCCAGGACTGAGTCGATAAAGCCTGTATATGCCTCGGTCATCAGTGAAGCGCTCGGGTGTTCGAAATCCCGGAGGAGCCAACCTGTTGTTTGAATCGCGAACTAGAAGTGCGCGAACTGGAACTTGAACGAGCGGTTCATTCATGGCATTCGTGACTCTTCCAGTAATCACACCGCCCTTAATTAAGGTTAAGGTGACGCTATTCCCAATCCTGACCCGGTGGACGCTCTGTTCCGGATTGTTGGAGTTAATGTAAGCTGGAGCGTAAGCGTTAACGGAGTAGACGTCTCGAACCAGACCCTCCATTCGAAACCTACCTTCATTATCCGTAAAGGTAGTGCGAGACACCTGAGCAGTCGTTGATCTGACAAGAACGGTAATGTTGGGAAGAGCCTGCCCACTCTCATTTACAACCTGTCCATGGATCGCTCCTGTCTCGGCTATCTTGGCGCGGCCGTCACCTTGAGCGTTTGATACTGGACCGGCTAATGAGACGACCAATAGGGCAAAGAGGGGTGGGAATTTGCGCGCTGCCATTCTCATGCGAATGCTCACGGTGTCTGATCACTGTTGGGAGTAAGATCAAGGCTGACCGCAATCTCTGTAACATTCCCATCGTTAACCAGGATTTGCTGTACGGCGATCGGTTGTCGGCTTCGCCATGCTGGGACGTTGGCGCGTACGATCAGTTCGTAAGCGCCGGCGCGTAATCCTCCAATGGCAAAATGGCCGCGAGAATCTACCTCCGGCGTTCGTATATTCACTGGCGTACCATCCTCCACTCTTCGAAGGCTCAGAAAGACTCGACTACCCGGTGGCAGAGTGCCATTTTCAAACGTCACCACGCCACGAACGGCCCCGGTTCCATGTCCAACTACAATTCGCAGGCCGGTTATGTGTTCGCCGGGCTCTATTATGATACCGCGAGGCTGGACCACGCCGTCCTTTTCGATGCGTATGATGGAGAAGCTCTGTGCCGACATCAGGTTGGGGATATGGAGACTAATACCTAGAGTACCATCCCTTAAGCCCACCACCTGAAAACTACCATCAGCTTTGACATTGGTGCTGCTCCCAACCGGCAACATGATCCCTTCGCGTCGAACGAAAACTCCTAAGATTATTTGTTGGAGTTTTTCGCGGACCGCCCGATCCGCAGTACCCTCGAGGACCACCGAACCACTAACACTGGCGCCCTGAGAGGTTTTGACTACCAGACCGGTTACGGGCTGATCGCGAACTTCGAAATGAACATCCTCACTTAGAAGGTTCACTCCAGGCGGGGTAGCAAATGAAATGCTATATGTTCCATTGGTAACACCATCGACCTGGAACTCTCCATTGGCATTTGCAGGGTTTGCGACAGAAGCAAGACTGGTGTTCCGACCCCTATCCGTGATCTTTCCGATGCGCAATCTGGCGCCGGGAATTGGGCGCCCACTATCACCGTCGACAACCCGGCCCGAGACACTAAAGCTCGGAATTATTGCGGCGACCGTGATGTCGATGTTCGAGATCTCTTCGCCTTCTTTAACCTCAACAATTGCTGCCTCGGACTCCTCGGATTTGTCTGGATGGAAAGTCCTACTTACCGGACGCCTCATGAAGGCTGCTCTACTGTATATAGCGGAGGCTTCCTCACCTACGCTCACGCGATAACTTCCTGCTCTTACTCCAAAGATGCGATACACCCCCCGATCATCGGTAAGACTGTCAGTCCGATATACTGGACCCGAATTCGCGCTTTCAGTGGCAACGAGTCTGACTCGTTCTTCAACGAGTGGACGGCCTTCCTGGTCACAGACTTTTCCGGTAATTACGCCTCCACTCTCGAGCGTAAAATCAATTCCAGAAATCTCTTCGCCTTCAACAATTACCAGCGGACGTCCACGTTGGCTGGCGAGATCGCCTTCAGGCAGAACAAACGCCAGTGAGAGGGGAAGCACAGAATAGTGTCCCGCCGGTATCTTCGAAATGCGGTAATTACCGTCTTCATCTGTTGTGGCCTTCGACGAGAAGCTCGGTCCGGGGACAAACTCCCGCGGGCGTATGGATACCACAATGCCCCGAGCTCCATTTTCTTCAATCGTTACGCGGCCTGAGATTGCGCCCAGAGGGACATCTTTCTTAGTCGGTAGCTGTGCATTCGTTAAGCTCGGGAATCCGACACAACACAGCACCAGCACGAGACCTGACACATAGCGAGTGGGATCGCTCATAAGAGTTGCCATCCGAGTATTCGAAATTGCGAGGCGCGTCGATGATATCTGATCGAGCTGAATAAGTCTCGCAAAGACATGGCGACGCTCAATTCAAAGTCACTTGAGTTGTCAGGGCACGTGGCCCCTGATAGGATCTGGAGGATTCGTTGTCCCATTCAAATCTTTTGTCTGAATTGGGCACACGCCTCTTGCGCATCCTGGTTCCGAAAGATTTCCGTCAGATGGCACTTTTGAAAATTACCGATGCAAGCGGACGGCAGTGGCAGTATGGACTGGTGCCGCAAAGTATCTGCATGATTGGCCGGGCTCCGGATAACGCAGTGGTGATTGATGACCCGCGGGCCTCCCGTTACCACGCCCACATCAAATCAGGTGAAGATGGATCGTTCACCATACTCGATGGGGCAGTCATCAATGGCCAACTCCGGCGCAGCGCTAATCGGGTTTTCATCAACGGCGAGCCACATTACGAATATCCGCTAAAGAACGGCGATCGCATAACAATAGGCGCAAGCACCCTGCGCTTTGAGCAGGCTCCCGAGGAACGCAACACCGAGGTCCGTTATGACGATAAGCCCCTCGGACACACGCAGCTTTTAATCTCTGCAAACGATGTGATGAATACCGTGCTGCGAGCAAAGCCGGAGGAGGCCTCCGTCTCAGCAGCGCGCGACAAGGTGCTCGAAGCTCTGCAACGCAAAGCAAACATCCTCAGTGCTCTTTATGAAATGAGCAACACCCTCGGTTCAGTCTTCGATCTTAACGAGATCTTTGCTAAAGCGACCGACATTATCTTCAGGGCCACACCGGCCGATCGCGTCGTCGCCCTCATTGCCGAGGGCCCAGAGTCGAATAATCCCGACGACGTGAAGTTGACGCCGATTGCCACTCGCGCCCGGGACGAGAGGTTGGAAAGCCACGCTAAAAAACTCTCAATCGGACGCACAATTACGAGAAAGGTGATGAATGACCGCGTGGCGCTGCTGTCTCAGGATGCCGCCTCGGACGCACAATTTGCTGGCGTAGATTCGATAGTCTCACAAGGCGTGCGTTCAACCATTTGTGCGCCTCTGGTTGCCGAGTCGCGGGTCCATGGAGCTCTTTATGCCGATCGCCTGGATCCATTCGGCTCTTTTAAACCAGACGATCTCGAGTTGATTAGTGCGGTCGCAGCTCAAACCGCAATAGCCGTGGAAAACGCTCGCGCGCACGAACGACTGGCACGCGAGGAAGTGGCCCGCGCGAACTATAGCCGGTTTCTTCCGGAGTACGTGGTAAAGCAGATGCTGGAAAACCCCGAGTCTTTCAAGCTCGGTGGCGTCAACCAGTTGATCACCGTGCTCTTTGCCGACATTCGTGGCTTTACGCGCATCTCAGAACATGCGCCGCCCGAAAAAATTGTCAATCTGCTCAACAAGTACTTTTCGGCTGTGACGGACATCATTTTTGCTCACGGCGGAACGTTGGATAAGTATCTTGGCGATGGTTTAATGGCCCTCTTCGGCGCTCCCAACGCCACACCGGATGACGCAAAGAACGCAATCAGCGCAGCCGTGGCGATGCAGCGGCGGGTGATGGGAATCAATCAGGAATTGGTTGAAGAGGGGTACCCTGAAATTGGCGTCGGGATTGGATTGCACACCGGCGAAGCAACTGTTGGTTATATTGGCTCCGAACGACGCTCTGAATACACAGCCGTTGGCGATACTGTTAACACTGCTTCACGGCTCGAATCGAACGCGCGCGGGGGGGAGATCCTGATCAGCGATGCTACTGCGAAGGCCGCCCGCAGCCGCTACAAGCTAAATCCCCGAGAACCAATTACGGTAAAGAATCGCGAACAATCGGTGGTCTTGTGGGAAGTTGATTGGACCAGGCAGAGTGGGGCTTTTTAATTTTACCAATAGGGTTTGAAAGTTTATCACGGAGGTATCGAAGGTGGGCCGGGAGTGGTTCGTTTGATAGTTTCCCTGTTCAGCCTTCTTTTTTTTGAACGCTTATGTCATTCATGAGCAAGACAAGCTCGTTCCTTGGGCTCCGGGCTTTGCGTGATCTGGTCTCTGACTCCATGGCAATCGACATGGGGTCGGCCAACACCATCGTCGCGGTCCGTGGTCGTGGTGTTGTTGTAGATGAGCCTTCGGTAGTGGCCGTAAGTAAAGACTCCGGTGAGGTGATCGCGGTCGGGAATGAGGCCCGGAAGATGCTGGGGCGCGAAGCGCGTGATGTACTGGTCATTGCCCCGCTGGTTGATGGAGTCGTCGCAGACTTTGAACGCACGAGAGCAATGCTCGATCACTTTGTAAAGGAGGCTCGCAGCGGCGTTTCTCAATTCAGTCGCCGGGCAATCATGAGCGTGCTTTCCGGCGTAACGCAGGTCGAGCAACGAGCCCTGCTAGCGGCCGCGGAAGAGGCCCACATCGGGCGTGTTTATATGGTCGAGGAAGGTCTGGCAGCGGCGATCGGCGCCGGTGTGCCCGTAGACGATTCTCATGCGTCGGCTGTTGTGGATATTGGTGGTGGAACTACAAACGTTGCAGCAATCGTGTCTGGAGCGATCATCGCGGCACGCGCCGAACGCATCGGCAGTTCGGACATTGATACCGCGATCATCGACCGGCTGCGACGGCATAGCGGTCTCACAATCGGCGTGACAACTGCCGAACGTCTTAAGCTCGAACTGAGTTCCGCAACCGAGCCCGAGGATCCGCATCGCATGATCAGTGTTCGCGGTCGTGACGTCCAAACCGGGAGCCCGGGCGCCGTCGACGTTACTGCAGGCGAAGTTCACGCTGTAACTTTGCCGATTATCCGGCGCATTGCCGATGAGGTGAGGGAGACTCTCTCGGAGCTTGCGCCCGAGGTTGCGGGCGATATCTACGATCGTGGGGTGATTCTGACAGGTGGCGGCGCGCTCCTCGAAGGCATGGACAAGTATCTTCAAAAGGAGTTGGAGCTAGCAGTCCGAGTGGCGAACGATCCGCGATTTGCCATCGTTCGCGGCCTGTCGCAGATGTTCGATGAACCCTTGCTGCTCCGCCGAGTGGCCCGCACCGAACCGCATCCTTTGATTGACGCTGAGGCAACGGCTTTCGAGTGATAAACTTCTGATAATCGGTTGTTGGCCAAGCCAGGAAACTATGAGTGTAAGCGAGTTCTTCAAACGCCAGATCACGGTAGCCAAAGTCTACGGTATTCCCGTGCGCATCGATTACCGCTGGTTTGGAATTGTGGCCCTTTGTGTCTGGCTCATTTCAAGCAATCTCCAGAACAATATCATTCAACTGGGCGCGGTGGGCCTGCCTCCGCTTGATCCGTTTACCGCCTGGTCCCTCGCTTTCATAACCACTGCGGGTCTTTTTATTTCGGTTTTCGGTCATGAACTGTCGCACGCGCTGATGGCCCGTGCCGAAGGAATCGAGATTGAAGAGATTGTGTTGCATCCATTCGGCGGCCTGGCTCGCATGCGCTCCGAGCCGGAAAGTCCGCGCGCCGAATTTCGCATCGCTGTGGCTGGTCCCGCCGCCAGTTTCCTGTTTGCGCTGCTGGCTTTTGGTGGCGCCAAGATTGCCGCACTGGGCGGATATTGGGCGACAGTGGTGGTGTTCTTTTTTATCGCATGGGGCAATCTTCTGCTGGCAGTGTTCAACCTGCTCCCTGGTTATCCGCTGGACGGTGGTCGCGTATTGAGAGCGATCCTCTGGCGCAAGACCAACAACATCACCCATGCAACGCGAATGGCGGGCTTCTGCGGCGTAATAATCGCGGGTACCCTCATTCTCTTCGGTGTCTACATAATGATCGCGCCGAACTGGCGGGCTTCGCGTCCTTATTTTATGGGAGCTTGGTCAATTCTCGTCGGCCTCTTTCTATTGGACACCGCCTATCGTGTGGTTAAGGGAGCGCACAATACAAGAGGCTTGACCGTCGGGGAAGCGATGACCTCACCCGTCACCATTCGCCCCGACACATCCGTCAGGAAGCTGATCGATGAAGTCCTTCCGATGCACCGCCAGACAGCTTTCCCCGTCGCGCTAGATCATCGCCTGCATGGGATTGTGGCGCTTGAAGACTTGAGGACACTACCGCGCGATCGTTGGCGGCTGACGCTGGCGCGCGATGTCATGCGCCCGGTGGATCCAAATCTATTTGTCGAACCGTCGACCACGCTGGTCTATGCGCGAGACTTGATGAAGCGGAATGGTGTTGGCTCTCTTGCGGTGGTCAACAACAACGGCGAATTGGTTGGCTTTATCCAGCGCGGCAAGATCAAGCGCCACGGCTGATTTCGCGCAG
>DATKDA010000041.1:0-41044 GCA_035512935.1 Pyrinomonadaceae bacterium
ATGACGGATATCAAATCATTCAGAATCCGCGACGTTGAGATCAACCCGCCTCTCATTCTTTCACCAATGGCGGGAGTTACGGATGTTTCGTTTCGGCGGTTATTGAAGCGGCGGGGAGGTGTGGGCCTGAGTGTCTCGGAATTCATTTCGGTTGAAGGATTGACGCGCAGTAATCCAAAAGCAAAACGACAGATGCGGTTTTACCCTGACGAACGGCCTTTTGCCCTGCAGATTTTTGGTGGCCAGTCTGAGCGGATGCGGATGGCGGCCGAAATGGCTGAAGAAGTAGGTGTCGATATTTTAGATGTTAACTGTGGTTGCCCTGCCCCGAAAGTGGTGAAACATGGAGGTGGATCGGGGCTTCTAAAGGATCACGAACGTCTGGAGAGAATCCTCACAGAGATTCGGAAGGCGATCAAGATTCCGCTGACTATCAAGATCCGGGCCGGCTACTTCGACCACGCAATAAATGCTATTGAGACGGCAAAGCTTGCTGAAGGTTGTGGCGTCGAGCATATTGCGCTTCATGGCCGCACAAAGGAGCAGGGATACCGGGGCCTGGCGAACTGGGATCTTGTGCGGCAGGTGAAGGAAGCCGTAGCTGTTCCCGTTTCAGGTAGTGGTGATGTAACGACTATCGAACAAGCGTTGAGCCGGTTCCGCGAAACGGGTTGTGATGGTGTCCTGATCGGTAGAGGTGCGATGGCGAATCCGTGGATCTTTCGCCAGATTGAAGAAACGATTTGCGGCCGCGAGGTCTTTCAGCCCACGCTCGCAGACAAACGGGCCATTCTGCTTGAGTACTTTGATATGCTTCGAGAAGACATGCCTGAGACTCCGGCGATAAACCGCATGAAACAGCTTGCTGGCCAGTTTACTCGGGGGTTGACTGGTGGAGCGTTGTTTCGCACCTCGATATATCACTCACATACGGTCGAAGAGGTTCTGGATAGAATAGAGGAGTACTTTGAAGCAATAGAATTAGGCAAGCCTTATTATGGTGAGGCAGGTGTTCCAATGAAGGAGGCCCCCGAGCTTGACCCGTGTGAAACCGCAAGTATTGCGTAATCCGACCGTGACGGTGGCATAACTCCTAATAGGCCACCAGGAGTAACCAGCCCCGAGTTAGTCTAAAGGCCAAAAGGCAGCAGGGGGCGGGGCGTAGTACCCTCAAAAAACCAACTGGCGCCTACCCTCAGACGATGCTGCCACGTTGGAAGGCGTGAGGTGTAGAGCGCGAAACGTGCCTGTCGGGCGAGCGGTCCACCGAAAGCCTTTCCGCGGATAAGCACGGCGGCGTGGTCCGTGCCCAAGCTTACGGCCTCACCAAGTTCTTCGAAGTGTTTGGTCTCGAGTTCTTCACCTTTTAGGAAAGCACGGACGTTTTGTGCGGCCAGACCGGCCTCCTGGACAGCAAGCTGCGCCGTGCCTGCAAGGATCGGGCTCGCGTCCGGGTAAAGCGCGATATCGCCCAGTGCGAAAACATTATCGTAAGAGGGGACTTGTAGTGTTGGCTTTACCAGGATCAAGTTACTGCGGGTCTTCTGTATGACGAGGCTTTCAATTACCGGATTCACCCTAACACCGCCGGTCCAAACAACTGCCGCAGTTTCAATCTCGCTGAGTTTGCCATCGCTCTCCAATGTTATAGCCTTTTCATCGACATGGATCACGCGTGTCTTGGTGTGCACTTCGACCCGAGCTCGTTGCAGGGCGGCTTCGACAAACTCACGAATATCATCACCCATGCCGGGAACCACTTTATCGCCCATTTCAATGACCATTACGCGAGGCTCGCCAGTCAAAGCTCGTCGCTTGAATGCGTCGACTAGAAGGTCAGCCATCTTGGTTGACAGTTCAACGCCGCTGGCGCCTGCGCCCACAACCGCGAAAGTCAGCTTACGTCTTGTTTCTTCGGGTGGGAGGTCTGGAGGAGTCTGATCTAAAGCCGCCTGCATTCGCCGGCGAAGAAGATCTGCGTCTACAATCCTGCGAAAGGGGATTGCGAATTTCTCTGCCCCCTCGACATTTGCGTAATTTGTGATGCCGCCTAAAGCAAGTACCAGAGTGTCATATTGATGAGTATTCGGCTGGTTCTTTAAGGTAACTTTCCGGGCCGACAAGTCAATCGCAGAGATCTCCGTTTGAATAAATCTTATCTTTTCGTCAAGGATCTCCTTGTATTTGGGAGCAATGTGCCATTCTTCTACTTCACCGCTGAAGTACTCGTAGAGCATTGGTTTGAAGAGAAAGTGGTCCTCATCATTGACCAGGGTTACTTCAAATGTATCGGGGAGTCCCAGTGCAGTAAAAAGGCCCCCAAAACCACCACCCAAAATTAGTATTTTTGGTTTAGTCGCCAACATAAAGCTACCGGGTTTGCCTGGAGTGTCGAGATGGTATCAGACCGGCAAGGCGAAAGACAGTAACTGGTCAAATGCCATTTTGAGATCAAGCGAAACCGCCGCCTGAGTGCTGAGCACTACAGGCGGCGAATTCAAACCCTTTAAAGACCAGCGCCGACGTTTCATTTCGAAACCGGGACGAAACGATGCCGAGGGCGAAATGCTGGTTGTTCAAGGGTCGGGCTCAACCTTAGACTTTCCTGCCCCAGTAATCAGTACGATAACGGACGCTGAAGGTAGATGGGGCTTGGTTTGGCTAATAAATCAGCGCCGGTCTGCTCGCTGGACGTTTTTCTAACTGCGTGCTAAATTGAGGCCGCATTTAAGGTTAGCGGTTGCTGCCGGTTAGGCAGTCTCTACTGCGGTCTGGAGGACATCTTAAGCGGTGGCATTAGCAAAAGAAGCGAAAGAGCAGGTAGTTAGTGATTTCCGTACGCATGAAGTGGACACGGGTTCACCTCAAGTTCAGATAGCATTGCTCAGTAAGAGGATTAATGAGCTTACCGAGCATTTCAAGACTCACAAGAAGGACAACCATTCGCGGCGTGGCTTGCTTAAGATGGTTTCAAAGCGTAGAAGTTTGTTGGATTATTTAAAGCGCACGGATATCGAGCGGTATCATGAGGTAGTGAGTCGTCTGGGCTTGCGGCGTTAGTAAGCAGTTGTCAGAAAGCTGATCGACGAGAGAGCTTCGATTCTCAAGTAGACAATCCCCACGTCCTTCGAAGAGCTTACAACAGTACCGAACGTGACGGTGATAGCTGCAATGTAGGCGGGCGTGTTGGAACAAAGAGATGCAAAAAAGGCGGCAAGAGCTTCACGGTTTGAGGCTTTGCCGCCTTTGCGATTATTGGGTCGACTCCCAGCGCGTCACGTAGCGGGTGTACCTCGGAACTCACTAAATGAACGTTAACTCAAAGTCCGGCGGATGAGACGCCGGGAGCCTGCTGAACAGGGCTTATGTTTGAAGGAGAAAAAAGATGCCAGTTAAGAAATACCTCAAAGAATCGATAAAACTTGGCGACAGGGATTTGACGGTCGAGACCGGCCGGGTCGCCAAACAGGCGGATGGCTCAGTAATAATAGGTTATGGCGACACGATGGTTCTGGTTGCGGCTGTTAGTGCCCCAACGCCGAGGGAAGGAATTGATTTCTTTCCCTTAACAGTCGAATATCGGGAGTCAAATTATGCAGCCGGCCGCATTCCCGGGAATTATTTCCGGCGCGAAGGGCGCCCTACCGAGAAGGAAGTTTTAACCTGCCGCCTTATAGATCGGCCCTGTCGCCCTCTGTTTGCGGAAGGCTTTCGAAATGAAACCCAGGTCATTGCGAGCGTTATATCCGCCGACCCGGACTACAACCCTGACGTGATTGCTATAACAGGTGCTTCGCTCGCTCTATACCTTTCCGATATTCCCTTTCTCAACCCAATCGCGGGAGTTCGCATCGGTTTGATTGATGGCCGGTACATAGTTAACCCGACCTATGATGAAGTACGCGACTCGAGACTCAACCTGATAGTTGCGGGTTCCGAGGAGGCAATTGTGATGGTCGAGGCTGGCGCCTCTGAAGTTTCGGAAGAGATCATGGTTGAGGCCCTGATGTTGGCTCACAAGGAGATCAATCGCTTGTGTCGGTGGCAAAAAGAGCTTTACAAGGCCCTTGACATTCAAAAACGCGAGGTCGTAGCCCTACCCCTGGATGAAGAGATGCTCCGCGAGGTCCAGGAGAAGTTTACCGATCGCTTGCGACTAGCTCTCGACACGACGAACCAGGATAAACGGAACAGCTATGCGCAGGTGGACGCACTGAAGAAAGAAGTAGTTGAGTCATATCCAGAAGATCAGCCAGAGCAACGCCAGGTGGCAAAAAAAGTCTTTGACCATCTAAAAGAGACTATTTTCCGCGACGACATTCTGAATAACCGGCGAAGACCTGATGGCCGCCGATTCTCCGAAGTGCGACCGATTACTTCCGAGGTTGGTTGGCTGCCTAGGGCCCACGGTTCAGCTCTATTTACGCGTGGAGAAACCCAGGCCTTGGTAACAACAACGTTGGGCACGAAGGAAGACGAGCAGTTTCTTGACGATCTTGAAAAGGGTGAAGTCAAGCGAAGGTTTATGCTTAACTACAATTTCCCGCATTATTCCGTTGGTGAGGTTGGTAGATTTGGGAGTCCCGGGCGACGTGAGATCGGTCATGGCGCTCTTGCTCGGCGCGCGCTTGAAGTAGTACTACCCGACGAGGACAAATTCCCGTATACTATGCGCATCGTTTCGGACATCACGGAATCAAACGGTTCTTCTTCAATGGCGACTGTGTGCGGAGGTACCTTGGCGTTGATGGACGCTGGTGTGCCATTAAAGGCTCCTGTAGCAGGTGTTGCTATGGGGCTTGTGATGGAGGAAAATAAGTACGCGATCTTAACTGACATCGCTGGCGCAGAAGACCATTATGGTGACATGGACTTCAAGGTGGCCGGTACTCAAGACGGCATTACCGCTTTGCAGATGGACATTAAAATTGCGGGTGTTAATGCCCAGATAATGGCCGAGGCGCTCGACCAAGCCAAGAAGGGACGCCTGTATATTCTTGGTGCAATGGAAAAGACTCTCACCGCTCCACGTCAGGCTATCTCACAGTACGCTCCACGAATCATCCAGATAAAGATTAATCCAGACAAGATTCGAGATGTAATAGGACCCGGCGGTAAGGTTATTCGGTCTTTAGTGGAAGAAACAGGGGCGAAAATTGACGTTTCTGATGACGGCACGATCTCGATAGCGACTCCAAGCGGGGCGGCCGCCGAGGCGGCGGTAAATCGAATCCGGGGCATTACCGCCGAAGCGGAAGTCGGGCAGACTTACCTTGGCACGGTGTCAAGAATCGTCGACTTCGGAGCCTTTGTTGAGATCTTTCCGGGAACCGATGGTTTGCTTCATATCTCGGAGATAGCTGACCGACGGGTCAAAGATGTCCGCGACGAACTAAAGGAAGGTCAGCAGATAATGGTCAAATGCATTGGGAAAGAAGGAAATAAGATCAAGCTTTCCCGCAAGGCAGTTCTCAGGGACGAAAACAAGAAGGCGGAAGCTGCCAGCGCCAGCGATGCCGACTAAAAACAGTTGGCGTGGTCTATCAGGAGGTTTGAGCTAACGCGCAAACCTCCTTCTCATCAACGTTTAGGGAGACTTCACCACCCTGATTATTTGGAATCCTGATCTCATTGGGTATCTTCTCCTAACACCAAACAAGGCCCGAGCGCTTTGAAAAAATAACCGAAGCAATTAGCTTGCGCGCCACGGTGGTAACTTTTGAACGTCGTTAATCCTTCCCCCCTCCCTCTGAACATGGAAGTGGGAAACGTCACGAGGAGGACTTCCATACGATGAGGAGTCGAGCTTTTCGCCCCATTGCTACGATACTCAGCATCCTGCTCCTGGCCTCGACACCAGTGCACGCTGGTCCGGTTTCCATGAGCCAGGTAGTACAGGTTGTCGGTAATTATCACAGTCCACCCCAGCTTAGGCTTCGGGGTGATACGCAAAGTGCCGCTTCGTCAACAGCGGCCGGTTCGCTCGTCAATCAATCCCCCGGAGACCGCTCCGTCGATACATCGACAGGGAAAACTGTGGGTGGTACGACAGACTCCCTGCTTTCGGGAATCGCTATCGGGAATCCGGAACAGCAAGGCGGAGTTGATGTTGTCGCTCAAGGCGACCTTGAAGGTGTGATCTGCGATTGCGGTGAGATTGTGATTCCAGGTGGGATCCCAAAGTGGCCGCTAATCTTCCTGGCTGCGATCCCGTTCTTCTTTTGGCCTGATTGCGATGATTGTGATCCACCCTGCTTAGAGTGTGACAACACCACACCGACGCCGACACCGCCGACACCAACGCCCACGCCGCCACCCGAGATCCCTGAACCAGCTTCGCTGCTCCTGCTTGGTACTGGGCTGGCAGCACTTGGAGCCGGTCTTCGTCGCCGGTTAGATGCCAAGGCTAAGAATGCAAGAAAAGATTCAACATCGGAGGAGGGCTAACCAGATGTTTCGAGAACTCATTTCCGGAACGAAATATCTTGCAGTTGGTAAGTTTGCCTTCGCCGCTCTTCTGGTAACTACTTTCTGCGTTGCTCATCCGGGAGCGACCTCATATGCGAAAAAGAAACCCAAGTACGGAACGATCAAAATTCTGACCGTGCCGGGGGGCTTTCCGCTCGAAGTTGATGGCCGGTCATTCGGAGTAACCAGCACCGAATACCGGTCACTCGATCTCGATCCTGGCATTCGTCGCATCAGTATCAGCTTGCCTGACGGGCACCGCTGGACTCGAGAAATAAACGTTATAGCCGGTCGGATTAAGTGTTTGGCGCTGACTTATCGGCCTGCGCCACCACCGCCACCGCCTTCCCCCTGTCCCTTCCCCGTAAATGTATCTGCGCCGCAGACAGTTAACGATGGAGAGGTCATCACATTTCTGGCGGACGTAACATACACTGGGAGTTCAAAACTCAACTACACTTGGACCGTGAGCCCGGCAAATGCACGCATTCTTAGTGGAGCCGGGACGCCGACGCTCGCAGTGGATTCAACCGGGTTCGCCGGACAGCGGATCACTGCCACTTTGGTAGTCGACGACGGCTCAGGTGATCCTGTTTGCCGCCAGTCGTCTCAGGCTTCAACTTTCATTCCCCTGCCACCTCCACGAGAGAATCCAGCGAGAGAATTCGATGTATGTTGCAACTGCGCCTTCGACGACCAGAAAGCTCGTTTGGATAATCTTGCCGTTGAATTGCAAAACGACCCATCCACCACGACTTATATAATTGCTTATGCTGGTCGTACCAGTCGGATAGGCGAGGCAGATCGGCTTGCGGCTCGGGCAAGAGACTATCTCATCAATCGGCGGGGAATAGATCCATCGCGGATAATCACTCGTAACGGTGGATTTCGTGAAGACGATTGCGTTGATTTATGGGTGGTTCCCAGCGGCGCTGAACCGCCACAGCCTCGGCCCACTGTGAGAGCGGGCGACGCAAGGCCGCAAAAAGAGGATCCATATACCCGCCAGCGTAACTAGCCGGGCTAGACAGCTCCACCGGTCTATCAAAGAGACAAGGGCTTCCCCGTTGTCTCTTTTTTGTGCTGACCAACCGGGGACATCAATTTCCGATCAACAAGGCCTGACAAGATCGGGGGCTTGGTCCATTTGACGGCAGGCGAAAAGATGTGTTAACAATCAGAACACAACCTTCCCCTTTAAAAAGCAGCCCCCACAAATTGATCGGTTTTAAACCAGGAGGACTGCGAAATGGCAGACAATGGTGGTGGCGGCAGCGCGGGGGTTGTAGCGGTGGTTGCAATCTTTGTGATCATTATTTTGGTCCTGCTCTTTTTCTTTGGGGGGCGCTTGTTTGGAGGAAGGAGTGTTCCTGAGAAGGTCGACGTGGACATTCAGACACCAGCCAAGTGAACTCTAGTGGTGGTTAGCTAAGAGTTGATCGAGGGGCGCGATCTGCGCTCCTCTTTTTCTTCTCTTTTGAGAGTCGCCCCTGCTAGACTCGTAAGCCTCAGCACAGGGCTGCGGCTGACACTAATCTGTTGACCCCGAGGTAGACGTGCCGGCACCCAACATCGAAACAATTGTCTCACTTGCCAAACGACGGGGGTTTGTATTTCCGTCCTCTGAGCTTTACGGAGGCCTGGGCAGTGCCTGGGACTATGGCCCATTAGGCGTGGAACTATGCAATAACGTAAAGAATTTGTGGTGGCAGTGGCTGGTCTATGAGCGTGATGATATCGAAGGACTCGACTCCTCGATCGTCCTTCATCGCACCGTTTGGAAGTATTCCGGTCACGAAGAGACCTTTAACGATCTTCTCGTTGATTGCCGCAAGTGCAAGAACCGGTTCCGCGCCGATAAGCTCGCGCCTGAAACTGTTGGGATCAAAGCCGGAGAAGCAGTGCCTGCGAGCGTTAGGTGCCCTTCTTGCGGAGCCGTTGACTTCACGGAAGCCCGTCCTTTCAACACGATGCTGAGAACTCGGCTTGGAGCAGCGGCCGACGAGGATGACTATGCTTCGCTGGCGTATTTAAGACCAGAGACCGCCCAGGGAATATTCATTAATTTCTTGAATGTGCAGACTTCGATGCGGCGGAAACTCCCGTTTGGTATTGCCCAGATTGGGAAAGCCTTCCGCAATGAGGTCACCCCGGGAAATTTCATCCTGCGCACGCGGGAGTTTGAGCAGATGGAATTGGAATACTTCGTCAAACCTGGCGAAGATGAGGAGGCGTTCCAATACTGGGTGGATGAGTATATAAGCTGGTATACGAGCTTGGGTTTGAAGCGAGAGAACTTATATCTTCATGAAGTGCCGGCGGCGGAGTTGGCCCATTATTCAAAGCGCACTGTTGACATCTATTACCGTTTTTTCCCGGAGCGCGAAGACGAACGGAAACAGTTTGAAGAGTTAATGGGAATCGCCAATAGAACGGATTTTGATTTGCGATCTCACTCGAAGAATCCGGCAACCGAAGATGGCAAACGCATCAATCCTGATTCGACTGAAGACCTTTCGTATTTTGACGAAAGCAACAAACTACGCTACTACCCCTATGTGATTGAACCCTCAGCAGGTGTCAATCGTTCGGTGCTGGCCCTAATGATGGACGCGTACTCAGAGCGCACGAATGACAAAGGGGAAGTGCGAGTCATTCTCCGGCTTCATCCGCGTCTTGCTCCGATCAAAGTTGCAATTTTGCCACTGGCGAGAAACAAGCCAGAGATTGTAGGGATGGCGAAGGCAATCAAGCGCTCACTTCAGCCGGTGATGCGAGCCGTTTACGATGATACGGGCGGAATTGGCAAGCTCTATGCGCGTCAGGATGAGATCGGAACTCCCTTTTGTGTAACGGTTGATCATCAATCCCTGGAAGACGAAGCAGTGACGGTGCGTGACCGCGACACTTGGGAGCAGGAGCGCGTAAAGGTGGCGGACTTGCAAGAGCACCTCTTACGGCGGTTGAATCAGTGGACGAGGTGAAGTTATTGGCCATTACGCTTGGCTCTAAAGTTAAGGGGATCCAATGCCTATAGTCAAGAAACGAAATCAGCAGACAGAAACAAGACTGCTGCTTGAATCCGCCGATCCCGTCGAATTGCCCCCGGCGCAAATTGACGACCGGGCGATACTGGTTCAATTCGAGACCTTCAAGCCGTTCATACCTGAGCTTCTGGCGGTCTTGCGTGCTGGAACTGTGGCCGAACCGGTACCCGTTATGCTTGATGGCTCAACTTTTGCCGTCCATGGCGACACGCGGACCTTCTGGGTAAAACTCTGGCATACGGCAGATACTGACATGAGTATTATCGAGCGAGCCCAGGTCATCAGTTGCCTTCCGTCAACACGAGGCGTACAAATCACTGTCCCCGATGAACCCCACGAGTAACCGGAATAAAAGTCATAAAGATCGAGCCCTTTTCATGATAACCTTTGCTGTCCGCAAGGCTTTCGCTGGACGCGTTTCCAGTGTCCGGCAAGCATCCTCCATACAATTGGCGGACTATCGATCCTCCTTAATTCTTCTCTGGGAGATAACGACGCTATGAAGAAAACCACAACACCCCTGGTGTTGGATTTGAACGAAGTCGGCGCCGACGCTGTGAATCTTGTGGGAGGTAAGTGCGCGAGTCTTGGAGAACTCTTTCGTTCGCTGGTGCCACGCGGCGTGCGTGCTGTCGATGGTTTTGCGACGACCAGCGACTCGTATCGCCTTCTCCTCGATACTAATGGGCTCGGTGAAAGGCTGCGCGAGTTGATGAACGGACTGGATCATAACGATATACGAGCGCTTAATGAAGCCGGCCGTGAAGCGCGCGCGTTGATGCTGGATACCCCCCTGCCGGACACCGTCAACGAGGCGATTCTTGATGCATATCATAGATTATGCCAGCGACTTGGTCGTCAGCCGGAGGTAGCGGTCCGCTCATCAGCCACCGCTGAAGATTTACCTGATGCATCATTCGCTGGACAACAGGACACCATTCTGAATGTGCGAGGCGAGGACCACTTAATTGAAGCCTGCCATCGTTGCTTTGCTTCGCTTTGGACGGACCGCGCGATCTCGTATCGAGCCGCTCGCGATTTCGATCACTTCGATGTAGCGCTCTCAATCGGCGTACAGCCGATGGTCCGTTCCGATCAGGCATGTTCCGGCGTGATGTTTTCACTGGACACTGAATCCGGGTTTCGCGATGTGGTTGTCATCAATGGGGCCTGGGGACTCGGCGAGGCAATCGTACAAGGAATGGCCACTCCGGATGAGTGGGTGGTCTTCAAACCTACTCTGAAGACTGGAGCACGTCCGATCGTAAGCCGGCGCCTGGGCAGCAAAGAGGTCAAGATGGTCTATGGCCTTGATGGCCGCGGGACAAGAACGCGCGAGGTTGTTGAAGCGCAGCGATGCCGTTTCGTGCTTGATGACTACGAAGTGCTTGAGTTGGCCCGGTGGGCCTGCATAATCGAAGATCACTATTCCACGCTTGCTGGACGGCCGACGCCGATGGATATCGAGTGGGCCAAAGACGGCGTGACCGGTGAACTCTACATTCTTCAAGCCAGACCTGAAACTGTTCACTCAACCAATCGCCAGAACTATATTGAAACTTACAAGCTCACGGGAGAGCACAGTGCTCCCCTCGCGACGGGGGTAGCTGTGGGCGAGAAGATCAGTCAGGGTCGAGTTCAAGTCTTAAGTGATCCCGATCAGTTGACGGATTTCAGACCGGGCGATGTGTTGGTTACGTCGATGACTGACCCGGCCTGGGAGCCGATAATGAAGAAGGCCGCGGCCATCGTTACCGATCGCGGCGGCAGGACGTGCCACAGTGCGATTATTAGTCGTGAGCTGGGATTACCCTGCATTGTAGGGACAGGAAATGCGACGCAGGTTCTGGAAACCGGCGCCGAGGTTACCGTCTGTTGTGCTGAAGGCGCGCACGGCAACATCTATGAAGGGCTGGTTGACTTTATAGTAGACCGGCGCGTGGTCGGTGATGAAGGGCGGCCTCGGACCCAGGTGATGATGAACGTTGGCGATCCCGATCATGCATTTGCCGTAGCTTCGTTGCCGAATGATGGCGTTGGGCTGGCCCGCCTTGAATTCATTATCAACAATCATATCGGTATACACCCGATGGCGCTAGTACGTTACCCGCAGCTTCAGAATGAGGAAGAGGTGCGTGAGATCGGGCGGCGGATTGGTGAGGAAGATCCCCGCGACTTCTTTGTTCGCCGGTTGTCAGAAGGCATCGCGCGGATTGCTGCCGCGTTCTATCCCAAGCCGGTTATCGTGCGCATGTCGGACTTCAAGTCGAACGAGTATGCAATGCTCATTGGGGGGCAGGAATTTGAACCGTCGGAAGAGAATCCGATGTTGGGTTTCCGGGGTGCTTCCCGTTACTACGACGAAAGATACCGCGAGGGTTTCCAACTTGAGTGTCTTGCGCTGCAAAAGGTCCGGGAAGAAATGGGGCTGGTAAATGTTAAGGCAATGATTCCCTTCTGCCGTACCGTCCAGGAAGCTGAGCGCGTGGTCAATTTGATGGCTGAATTTGGTCTGAAACAAGGTCAGCACGAACTTGAGATCTATGCCATGTGCGAGCTGCCGGCGAACGTTATTTATGCGGATGAGTTCCTCCGGGTTTTTGATGGCTACTCGATCGGCTCGAATGATCTTACCCAGTTGACGCTTGGCCTTGATCGGGATTCCGAAATGGTGGCTCATCTGTTTGACGAACGCGACGGTGCGGTTGAACGGATGGTTACCCTGGCTATCGAAGCGGCTCATCGCGCAGGCAAGAAGATCGGGATCTGCGGCCAGGCGCCATCTGACTACCCCGAGTTTGCCCAGTTTTTGGTAGAGAAAGGGATCTCGTCAATCTCGCTCAATCCCGACACGGTATTACAGACGACCCATGTAATCCTTGAAGCAGAATCCGCAATGGGACGCGACAAAAACAGGCCTGAGAAAGGCCGGCGCACTATTCCGTCGGTTCGTACCGATGTGGAGAGCATAGTCGCCACGTCTTTCAGCGAACCATCCGGCGATTGAAACACCATTAGCCGACCCGCTGCCTATAACCAAGCGAAGATTTCTCCTTCATCTCAGGCAACAAGGGACAAGACAGATAATATAAGCGCTCAGAAGCTAAATCTAACCATCAAGGTCAATTGTCGATTACCACTGGCGGCGCCGCCCGGCCCAAAAAAGAACGTGCTCGAGGGGCCTGTAGATTGCAAAAACCTTGGCGAGGCCATGTTACCCACGGGGTTGCCGCGATTGTTGCGGTTTAGCAGGTTACTTGCGTAGAGAAGGAACCCGACTTGATACGGTCTTTGTATGGGCTGCTTGGGAGGAGGGGTTGAGCTGCTTGCGCCAGCTACTGTTTCGGGTGCAGCCACCGGTGGTGATTTAGGTGGAATGGCCGGACCAAACTTAATGGACTTCTCAACCCCTACATTAACTGACAGGAAACCCGGCCCCTTTCCCAGGTTCCGCGGAATGATTCGCTGACCCGGAGCAGGATTGGGATCAAGCGCGCCAAACCGGGTGATGATCACGCCGGGCTTGTTGAGTTCGGTGGCAAAAGCTGGGCGGTCCGAGAAAAAGGTGTCGACGTTAGTATCTTGACCGGTGGTGATATTAAAGCGCTGTCCGGAATTGCCAACGATGAAAGTGTTGAAAGTAAGCCCTAAAGGTCCTTGATAATTGCCGCCGCCATAGAATGAGTGACGTGTATCGAAAGGCGCTCGGCCCCATTCATTGCTGAAATCGTAAGCGTCAAACGGAGAACCGCTGGCGCCGCTATCAGTGTTCTTTCTAAATGCCAGATGATAGTTGGTCCACAAACTTCCTTTCTTCATTCTCCCGTTAACATTGACGCTGAGTCCCTGATATACCGACCTGCCGTTCGACTGATACTCAAGGATGTTCCCCATGCTTTGTCCCAGGGGCCGCACATCCCCTGAGGTCGGTGCATTGATATTAGTCATTCGCTGACTGCGCGATGTACGGGATTGGGCATAGGTCAACACGACTCTCAGGTTTTGAGGCAGTTGACGTTCGATACTCACGGTGCCCCGCAAAGTGTAAGCTGGATCCATGGCCGGTGAGATAAACCTTCTGGTCTGTGGTTGGGCGAATGTCTCAAGCAAGGCTATTGGCGGAACGATTGGGAAGAGATCAAGGACAGCCGGATCGGAAACGATGAACTGGCGTTGATTGATGCCGTTGAATCTGACCGTCTGCAGGATGAGATCTTCCGAAATGCGATTGTAGAAGATCCCGATTCCTCCTCGGATCACGGTCCTGGACTGCCGCGGCGCTGCACTCACCGTTGGGGCCGGTGTGGGTTTCGCTTCCGCCGCGTTCCTGTTCTCAACGACTGAAGAAGTTTTTCTAGCATCACCAAAGATTCCGAAAGCTGGCGACCAGGCAAAGGCAACGCGAGGGGCAAAGTTGAGATGACTGCTGACATTCGTCTGGTTCTCGTAACGCAATCCAGGTGATATCGTGAAATTCGGCCGCACCTTCCATTCGTCCTGAACATACAAGGCAATGTCAGTTTGATTAACACCGGCAGCAGGATCACCACCTGCGATAGAGAATTGAGTAGCGCCGCCGCCCATATTTCTGATTTGCGGGGCGCTCAACCCCTGGCGCGCGAACACGAGTGTTCTGCGATAGCGCTCCAGACTGCTGAGATCGACTGTCTCCGGCTGGCCGCTTTCGAGAATAACCTGATCGGCTGCATCCAACCGTGGGCCAGTGCCGCCGGCAAACGTGTAAGTACCACCAAAATTTGCCGGCGAAACACTTCTGACCCGCAGGTGTCTGACCCGAGCGCCAATCTTTAGAAAATGGCTGCCAACGGACCATGAGGTAAAGTTTTGCAGTTCCGCGCGATCCTGTTGGTTAGAAGCAGAACCTACTTGTGCACCGCCGCCAAAGAACGAGTCCTGCACATTAAGAGCTGGCGCTGTGGTGTTGCCCGCTTGCCGAAAGACGTTGTGGATGATCTGCAGCCGAGTTTCGTTAATCATCTTCTCGTTGATCACGGCAGTCTCAGTAAGTTGCAGCGTCTGGTAACTCCCTTTGCCTGCGTATGCACGCGAGGGCAATGAGAAGCCTCCGAAGCCTTGCAACGGTTGCGAGTTACGGTAGTGGGTATAGCTGCCTACCAACGTATGTTTCTTACTGATTTTCAGATCGCCGCGAAAGGTGGCGTGGTTGGAAGACTGAGGCGTGACGAAAGACTGATTGAAGAGAATTGGTCTCAACGTGGCTGAGTCGAGCATCGTAGCGTTGACGATCGTATTCGCGTCCGTGGCATAGCGCATGATCTGGAAAGCGAACGAAGCGCGCTTTTTGAGTATCGGTCCAGTGAGATTGCCGCCGAACGAACGTTGTTGATATGGTGCTCGACGAGGTGAAAAGGGATTACGCGAGTTAAGGCTTTCGTCGTTGAAGCGGAAGTTGGCTCCCCCGTGCCACTTGTCTGAGCCAGGTTGCGTGAAGATCTGAATGCCACCGAAGCCGGGAAATTCATACTCGGCCGAAAAGGGATTCTGGTTAATGCGAACTTCGCGAATTGCCTCTTTGGGCGGAATTTGACCACCTGAAAAACCATCAACCATCACCTGTGCTCCGGACTGGTCCTCGGCCCCTGGCCCAGCCATGGCTTGCAGTGCAGCAGTTAAGGCCTCCGGGTCCGTTGGCAAGGCTTCGAGCTCCCGGCCGCGTAAAACCAGAGCATCCGCATTCCGATCGGCGTCGGTGCTGACACCTCTCTCATCGATGGTGACTGATTCCTCTTCAAGGCCAACGCTGAGTTCGACATCGAGATCGATAGTGCCTCCCGCAGCGACTATCACATTCTGCTTCTCAAATAGAGTGAAGCCGAGAGCGATGACCAGTAGGTCGTACTTGCCCGGGGGTAGGTTCCTAAACCAATAGTTACCCGTAGCATTTGTATTCACGGTAGTTTCCGAGCCGTTGGCATCTCTGACAATTACCTTGGCATTCGCGACAAGCGCGCCAAGTTGGTCGGTCACGATTCCTTTAATTGAGCCGAAACTTTGCTGCGACAGCGACGTAGAAACTGTCGTGGCAAGCAGAAAGAGACAAGCGAATAACTTTAGCAGTATTTGGTGTAGAGGACCGGTGGACATCGTTCTGGAGTCCTTTGACGTCTCGGCTGCGGTGAAAGTTCTTCTACGGTGAGCTTGCCCCAACGAACATGCTGTGCGGTTCAGTACCAGCCGATTACACGTCAATTGTTTGGCGAGGTTTCAAAAAGAACGCGGCAAGACTACAACCGAACCAAAACAAAGGCAACATCTGCACCCGTTGCTCTGGCGCAGTTACGCAAAGAAATATAGAATGCGCAGAAGTAAAAGTTCCCTCCCAAAAGATTGCGAACAATTTCTCTCTCCCAGCGAGGGCTGGTCGGGGATCACACGGAAGGAGAACTTCAAATGGCCACACTGCTGCTTGTCGATGACGATAATCTTATCCGCAGTACTCTTCATGAATTGCTTGCTGACAGCCATGTATGCCATACCGCCGATCGCGCCGAGCAAGCCCTCGCTTATCTCGAATTCGAAGAGTACGACGTCGTAATTACAGACATCGCAATGCCAGGACTTAGCGGGCGTGAAGTTCTCAAACAGATTCAGGAAAAGCGGCCCACCACTCCTGTGATCGTAATCTCCGGAGAATCAAACGAGGAGGAAGCTCGCTCATTGATGGAGATGGGAGCTTTTGCATACATCACAAAACCATTTCATCTGGACGAGGTTGAATCCGCTGTCGTGAGGGCGATAGCGCGGCACCATGAATTGGAGGCTAACGCGCGCAACGAAGCCGACAGCGGAAATGAAACAACGCCGGATCCCACCGCAGTCCAGGATTAACCGAGGAAGAAGGAGGCAATGTGGCTACAGCAGGTCAGGTGAGAACAATCAACGAAGACAAAATGAACGGCTTTCTCGGCAAGGTCATCGGTGATTTTGGGGCGGCGTTGAGCTCCGCTCTGGTTTACATTGGGCAAAAACTCGGACTGTATAAGGCGATGGCGAACGATGGTCCGTTAACTCCGGCGGAACTCGCCGAAAAGACTGGTACTAACGAGCGCTACGTGCGCGAGTGGCTTGTCAATCAGGCGGCTGGTGGGTATGTCGATTATGATGCCCCCAGTGGCCGCTACTCGCTCTCAGTCGAGCAGGCCGTTGCTCTTACCGATGAAACGAGTCCTTTTTATGTCGGTGGCGGCTTCTTCGTAATTAAAGCGATGACCCAAGCAGTAGCTCGAATCGAGGACTCCTTTCGAAACGGCGGCGGCATGCTCTGGGGAGAACATGATCCCGACCTGTTTTCGGCACAGAGCGTTTCTTCAGGCCCGGCTATGCGACCTACCTGATAGCGTCGTGGATTCCGTCGCTCACCGGAATAGAAGAGAAACTTAAGGCCGGGGCACGCGTTGCTGATATCGGCTGTGGGCATGGTTCTTCGACGGTAATCATGGCGCAGGCGTATCCGAACTCCCATTTCTGGGGTTTCGACAATCATGGATCTTCAATAGAAACTGCTCGCGAGCGGGCGAAGGTCACCGGCGTAGCAGATCGAGTAACACTTGAAGTGGCGAATGCGAGCGAACTACCAGGCGAGAATTATGATCTCATTACCTTCTTTGATTGCCTTCACGACATGGGCGATCCGCAGGGCGCTTGCGCTAGTGCCTCTAAAGTGCTCGCGGCAGATGGCAGCGCCATGATTGTCGAGCCCATGGCAGGCAACACGATTGAAGAGAACTTCAATCCGATTGGCCGGACCTTCGCAGGCGCCTCGACACTTTGCTGTACGGCGAATTCAATGGCACTTGGTGGGCCGGCTCTCGGAGCCGTCGCCTCGGAGGATGCGATTCGCGAAGTGGTGTTGGCGGGAGGCTTCAAGCAGTTCCGCCGTGCCGCGGAGACGCCATTCAATCGTATCTTTGAAGCGCGACACTAAGGAGTACACGAGATTAATCAGCGGCGGCCCGCGTCGATTCAGCGCCTTTCCAGGTAGGCAATGTCTTGCGCGCGGGCTTCTCCTTCTTTAATCCCAGCGCCCAGTCCGCCTGCATCAACGTGTGGATATCACGCGTTCCTTCATAGATTATTGCTGCTTTGCAGTTGCGCAAGTAGCGCTCGACGGGATAGTCGTTCGAGTAACCATTCGCGCCGTGAACCTCGATCGCCATCGAGGCAGCTTTCTCGCTCCTGATTGTCGCCTGCCACTTTGCCAGACTCGTCGCGCGTGCGTTTGGCTTACCGAGGTTTTTCAGATAGCCCGCTCGCAGCCAGAGCAGGTGCGACATCTGGTAGTCAGCTTCCATCTCGGCAATCTTCTGTTTGACAAGCTGATGATTGGCGATCTTCGTCCCAAACGTTTCGCGTTCGTTTGCATAAGAGATCGAAGCGTCCCGGGAAGCTCTGATTACGCCAGTTGCGCCGGCAGCTACCGTATAACGACCCTGCTCGAGGGCAAACATCGCGATCTTGAAACCTTCACCCTCTTCACCGACGAGATTATCCTTCGGCACACGCACATCCTGGAGCGAAAAGTACCCGGTGTTGCCGGCGCGGATGCCGAGCTTGCCGTGAATCGTCCCTGAGGTAAAACCTTGCATGGTTCGCTCGACGATAAAACAGGACATTCCGGTGTGATCCCTCTGGCGTCGCTTCTCCTCATCGGTCCAGCAGAAGAAAAGAAAGTTGTCGGCAACATCGGCGAGGCTGATCCACATCTTCTCGCCGTTGAGAATATAGTCGTCGCCATCACGCCGCGCCGTGGAGCGGGCCCCAACCACGTCCGAACCTGCTCCCGGTTCAGTTAAACCATAGGTAGCAATCTTCTCTCCTTTCGCCTGCGGCACAAGATATTTCTGCTTCTGTTCCTCTGTGCCCCAAGTGTAGAGCGTGAGTGAATTCAGTCCCGTATGGACGGACATTACCACGCGCATGAACGTGTCGACGGCTTCAAGTTCCTCGCAGACGAGCCCCAGCGCGATGTAGTCAAAGCCGGCGCCACCATACTCGTCTGGTATGCAAACACCAAGCAGGTTGAGTTCGGCCATCTTATCGAGGACCGAGCGGTCGAAGGTCTGTTTCTCATCAAGCTCTTTTATGCGCGGCGCCACTTCTTTGGTGGCGAAATCACGAACGGTTTGGCGAATCGCCTTATGGTCTTCTGATAATTCGAAATCAATCATTGGGAATCTCTTTGGTCAGTGGTCAGTTGTCCGTGGTCAGTAGTCCGTAGTCAGTAGTCCGTTGTCCGTTGTTGGGCTTTGGCCTTCGGCTTTTGGTCTTCGGGCTTTGGTCCTTGGACTTGGCCTTTTGCCTTTGGACTTTGGGATTCGGACATGCAATTAGATCAGGCTCAAAATGACCGGACATTTTACCTGAGTGTAAAGTTCAATGTCCAAAGCGAGGGTCAGTGTCAGTGGTCAATAGTCCGTAGTCAGTTGTTGGTCTTTGGATCTTTGGATCTCAGACTGGCTTTCGGCTACCTCGGATTTCGTTAAGCCTTGGCAATGCTCGCTTCTCTTGAGACTTCGCAAGAGAATTTCAGTGAAGAGAGCCCAAGGCCAAAGCCCGAAGACCAACAACTGACTACGGACCACTGACCACTGACACTTTCATAACTTGCATTTAGTTTTTATACTTTCGCCATGCCGAAAAGAATCAAGCAGAATCATGTGAAGGTAGGATTGGTGCAGATGTCGTGCGGGCCCCGGCCCGAAGCGAACTTTAAGAAAGCTGTCACACGCATCGGCCAGGCCGCGAAGCAGGGGGCGCAGGTCATCTGCCTTCAGGAGCTATTTCGCTCTCAGTATTTCTGCCAGACCGAAGATATTGAACTCTTTAAGCTTGCCGAGACGATCCCCGGGCCATCAACCGAGGCGCTGTGCAAAGTTGCCCGGCAACACAAAGTCGTAATCGTTGCCTCACTATTTGAAAAGCGGACCGCCGGAATCTATCACAACACTGCCGTCATCATAGACACTGATGGCACAGTCGCCGGGAAGTATCGCAAGATGCATATCCCCGACGACCCGCTGTATTACGAGAAGTTCTATTTCACTCCGGGAGATCTCGGTTTTCAGACTCATAAAACCCGGTACGGGCAGCTGGGGGCCCTGGTTTGCTGGGACCAGTGGTTCCCGGAAGCCGCGCGTCTCACCGCCTTATCCGGAGCTCAGTTTCTTTTCTATCCCACGGCCATCGGTTGGTTACGCGACGAGAATCCCGAGACGAATCAAGCCCAGCATTCAGCCTGGGAAACCATTCAACGTGCGCATGCTATTGCTAATGGTGTTTACGTCATAGTGGTTAACCGGATTGGACAGGAGGGAAAACTGACTTTCTGGGGGCAATCCTTTGTCGCCGATCCGTTTGGCCGCATCATCGCTAAGGCCTCAGCCGATAACGAAGAGGTCCTGGTAGTCGATTGTGATCTGGAAAAGATCGACGAGACCCGCCAGAACTGGCCCTTCCTCCGCGACCGTCGCATAGATTCCTACGAAGCCCTCTCCTATCGCTTTCTCGATCCGACCTCAGGAAGTTAATGCAAAATCAGACACCAGCTCAGCTAGGCTATCGAATGCCGGCAGAGTGGCAGCGGCATACTGCCACCTGGCTCGCATGGCCCAAAGACCCCTTGACCTGGCCTGATCGAGTGCCTTTGGTCGAGAAGATCTTTCTTCAAATGACGGCCGCCCTGGCTCCGCATGAAACCGTCAATCTTCTCGTTGATCCCGACAAAGAGGCGAAGATACGCCGGCGTTGTACGTTCGGAGCCTCAGAAAACATTCGCTTTCACAGGATAACGACAGTGGATTCCTGGATTCGTGATTACGGTCCCAACTTTCTCGTAAATGATCGGGGAGGACTTGTCTATAACGACTGGACCTTTAATGCGTGGGGAAATAAGTATGAGCAGCTGAAGCCGGATGATTCGATTCCGAAGCGACTCGGGTCGGTCCTGAACGTGCCACGTTTTGAGCCGGGCATCGTCATGGAAGGTGGCTCGATTGAAGTTGATGGCGCGGGGTGCGTGCTGACTACGGAGCAATGCCTTCTGAATCCGAACCGCAATCCACACTTGACGCAGTCTCAAATTGAGGAATATCTAAAACAATATCTTGGCGTGCAGAAGGTCCTGTGGTTAGGCGAAGGGATCGTTGGGGATGACACTGACGGGCATATTGACGATATCGCCCGCTTCACCGCCCTTGGGGTGATTGTTTGCGCGGTCGAGGAGGATCCAGAGGACGAAAACTACGCACTTCTGCAAGAGAATCTGAAACGACTCGAGCGGATGACCGATGCGAACGACCGACCTTTTGAAATCGTGACGTTGCCTATGCCTGGCCTGGTTGCCGGAGTGAGTTCGAGCACGCGCGACTTGGAACGATTACCGGCTAGCTACGCGAACTTCTACGTGGCGAACAATGTAGTTTTAGTTCCAACCTTCGGCCATGCTAATGATGCGCGAGCCCTCGAGACGCTACAGCGATTGTTTCCGGATCGTCGTGTTGTTGGGATCAATTGTGAACCACTGGTGTGGGGCATGGGTACAATCCACTGCGTGACCCAGCAGCAACCGGAACCGTAAATCCACAGATTACGACGGTAAATGCTTTTGCTTTTGGTCTTTGGCCTTCGGTCTTTGGTTTTAGTTCTGATGTTGGTGGTATCCAAGAGTCAAGTCCATGGAGCCAACACCGAAGACGAGAACCAAACCGTGGCATGGCTTTTTAATCTGCGTAATCGGCGCAATCTGTGGATAGTAGTCTTTGTGCCGCTGCAATCGCCTGGTCGAGCGTTTCAACTCGCCCATCGAGCTGCATCTCGTAAACAAGACGGGTGATCTCACCCATTTTGGGCCCAGGTGCTACTCCCAACTCGAGCAAGTGCCGGCCCATCAAGATCGGCGGCGGGGGCCGGTGCTCAACGTCTAACTCTCGTGCTCGTTCTATGAACCATTCCTGGGGCTCGGCTGTATACCACTTCTCACGGGGGACCGACGCGCTGTTTCGACCCAACGTGTCTGCTGCAGCTACGCGATAGAGCAGTTCAAGCTCGCAGCGTCGCGCCAGCCGGCGAAAGGCACCATCGCCTACCTCATCCCGCTTTTTGTAGAACTCGCCCGGCTTCAGGTGTTCTCGCACCAGCGCGATCACCTGTCCCCGCACGTTATATCCATCGAGCGTGTGAATATTAAGCCTGTCAAGAAAGCGCTCAGTTGGAGCAACGCCTGCCTCTTCGTGCCCCCGAGACCGCCAATGACCGTCGATGAACTCTGTTGTAGCCGGCTTACCGAAATCGTGGCAAAGCGCCGCCAGGATCACGGTAACCTGCTTCGGGAACGGAAGATCTTCGATAAGCTCCCGGGCCCGATCGAGAACGAGCAGAGTATGTACGTAAACATCCCCTTCCGGATGCCAATCCGGATCCTGGATGACATTCATTAACGCTTTGATCTCGGGAAAAAGTTGCTCCAGCGCACCGAGTTGTCGCAGTTTTTCCATTCCGATGGACGGCTGTCTCGACTGGATGAGGAGTTTCTCCATTTCACCCCAGATGCGCTCGGGGGGAAGATCAGACAGATCGATCGAGCGACACAGTTCTGCCGTAGTCTCTTCTATTTCAAACTCAAAACGTGCCGCAAACTGAGCTGCCCGCAAAACCCTTAGACTGTCTTCAGCAAATGTTTCCAGCGAGACTGCCCGTAAGACTCGATTTTCTAAGTCCTGACGTCCGTTGAATGGATCAATAATCTCTTCAGTAAGGGGGTCCTGCAAAATTGCGTTTATTGTAAAGTCACGTCGTTGAGTAGCCTCCTCCACACTCATCGATGGATCGCCATCGATCACAAAGCCCCGATGGCCTCGCCCCGTCCTACGTTCTCGGCGCGGGAGCGAGATATCCAGATCGTGTCCCAATTTGTAGACCGTGAACGCTTCCCCAACAGCGTTCACACGCCCGAATTGCTCGAGAAGTTCGCGCAACCGCCCTGGCTCGATGCCGTAGATCTCCAGATCATAATCCTTGGAAGGGACGGCCATCAGGATATCGCGCACACAACCGCCCACGAGCAGCGCTCTGCCACCCTCACGCTTTACGGCGTGGGCAATGTTCAAGACCTTTTCGGGAAGTTTAGACACGAGCTTCAATTTCCGGCGTAGAATCCTTAAAGTCAAGAGAAGTTGAGGGTTCTGCCTATAAAATGGACGATTCGTCTGTTAGTATTGGTTTGCATTTCTTCATCTGCGAGCTGCTGTAATCTGAGGCGTGTCGCAGCCTAACTTCCGACTACAGGAGTCTAAAATGGGTCACGAGTTGAATACCGAGCGCGAGTTGTCTCTCGATTTCTTGCGCGTATGCGAATCTGCGGCAATTGCCGCAGCGCGGACGATGGGCCAGGGCGACCGCAAGTATTCTGATCACGTTGCCGTTGAGGCCATGCGCGAAGTCATGGATTCCGTCCCTATGCGAGGCAAGATAGTTATCGGCGAGGGAGAACGGGATGAGGCGCCCATGCTTTACATCGGCGAAGAGGTGGGCGGTGGCCTCGGAGTCGGTGAGGAAATGAAGCAGGCCTGTCCCGAGGTAGACATTGCCGTCGATCCGCTCGAAGGCACGAACCTCTGCGCATTAGGCGCCAACAACGCGATATCCGTGCTGGCGGCGGCCGAGCGCGGCGGCCTTCTAAATGCTCCTGACATCTATATGGACAAGATTGTGGTTGGACCATCGTGCCGTGGAGTCGTTGATCTTGACGCACCTGTTAAAGAGAACCTAAAAAACATTGCGCGGCGTCTGGGGCGCGATGTCGAGGATTTGACTGTAATCGTCCTCGATCGCAAGCGTCACAAGAAACTGATCGCAGATGTTCGCGAGACCGGCGCGCGCATTCGCCTGATCTCAGACGGAGATCTCTCGGCGGGAATATCGGCGGCAGTCGCCGGGACGAACATCCACGCGCTTATGGGTATCGGCGGCGCTCCGGAGGGTGTTATCACAGCCGCGGCCATGAAGTGCCTGAATGGTGAGATCCAGGCTCGACTCGTTTTCGATCCCGAACGTTTAGGCGTTGATAAGGATAAGGTGCCCCCCAAAGATGAAGTGCTTGAACGGCTAAAATCAATGGGCATTTCTGATTCAAATAAGATTTATGACACGAGTGATTTAGCCCCGGGGCGCAAAATAATCTTTGCTGCGACCGGCGTGACAGATGGCGCTTTGCTGAAGGGTGTGAGGTTCTTCGGTTCAGGGAAACGAACGCACTCGGTTGTCATGACGACCGAATCAAGACACATCCGTTTCGTCGACACGCTCCACATCGAAGGCGGGCCGGACACGGTAATTAGATTTTAAGATGGATTACGTACCTCAGTGCGTCCCGGATCGGCGCCCACTGGTAATGTGGTTACTAGTTGCTGTGGTCGCGATGGGATTTGTTTCCTCGATTACTCTGGCGCCAGTTGCATTCTCAGAGGGACGCTACCTCCTGGCAACAGCGATCTATCGGGCATTCAGCCACGTCTGTCACCAACTCCCCGAGCGTTCCTTCGCGTTCATGGGCTATCCGCTTGCCGTCTGTGCTCGGTGTACCGGGATCTATGTCGGTTTCGCTGCGGCCGTTTTTGTGTACCCGGCGGCGATGTCCTTAAAGCGTATTCAGAGTCCTGCGCGGAAGTGGTTGTTTTTATCGACAATGCCACCGGCGCTGGATTTCGGGCTCGATTTCATCGGCGTGTGGCAAAACACACAACTCAGTCGGGCTCTGACCGGTGCCGTGCTGGGCGCCGTGGTAGTCTTCTTTGTTATGCCGGGACTCATCGAGTTGAGTCTGCGTCTCAAGCGTCGGGCTCCCGCCGAATCAACGCACGAAAATGCTACCTGGTCTTCGCTGACAAATGAGCAGTTGGCCTCAGCTCCAAGTGATTACAGTTCTCCCGACAGGCGGATCTGAGGAGTGAGTGGACGCCGCCGCCGGTTTCAGTTTTTGAGACCGCGTGAGTTAAAATCCGAGCCCTTATGAGTTAAACAGACGTCCCGACCGTGCGCCGTCCAGCTAAGTTTCCTGGCGGCGCTTTTAGATGCTCGAGCTTTAAGCGGCACTGATTTGAGTTTAATTATGATCTTCCAGGACACGGTTCGCCCATTAGGTCCCAAGCCTGAGCAACTCTTCGAGCTTTACTTTCACGATCTGGTTTATAAGACCTGGGCGAACATCAGCCCTCTCTATCAACTTGATGCTTTCGATTGGATCATCCTCATCCTCTATTTCACAATTCTGGGAATACTTGCGACCTATGGTGGGTATCGCATTAAGCAGGTGATCGACTTCTGGCGTTACCGCAAGTTGGTACCCAAACCGGCTGCGCGTTACTCCGAAGACAAACTGCCACACATTACGGTGCAGTTGCCTCTTTTCAATGAAATGTATGTAGTCGAGCGCTTGGTGAAAGCGGTTACTCAGATCGAGTACCCGCGCGAGAAGCTGGAGATTCAGGTTCTGGATGATTCTACCGACGAGACTGTCAAGTTAGCCGAAGCCACAGTGGCTCGTTACGCAGCCGAAGGGTACGACATTCACTACATCCATCGCTCAGATCGGACGGGTTTTAAGGCCGGTGCGCTTGAAAACGGATTGAAGATTGCGAAAGGCGAACTGCTGGCGATCTTCGATGCCGATTTCGTGCCCAGGCCCGATTGCTTACGCAAACTCGTTGACTACTTTACCGATCCACTGGTTGGCTGCGCCCAGATGCGCTGGTCACACATAAACGGCGACTACAATCTGTTGACGCGGCTGCAAACAATTATGTTAGACGGTCACTTCGTTGTTGAGCAGACAACGCGAAATCGGGCCGGTGGATTCTTCAACTTCAATGGCACTGCCGGCATCTGGCGGAGGCGAGCCATTGAAATGAGTGGCGGCTGGCAACATGACACGCTGACTGAAGACACGGACCTGAGCTTCCGCGCGCAATTGATGGGTTGGAAGTTTGTCTATCTACTTGATGAAGAGGCGCCGGCCGAGATTCCAGTCGAAATCAACGCGTTCAAGGCTCAGCAGCGCCGTTGGGCCAAGGGCGTGATGCAGGTGGGACTAAAGCTTTATCCGCGGATCTGGCGAGTGCCTTTACCTTTGCGTGTCAAGCTTGAGATGTTCTTCAGGCTTACGGGAAATATCAGCTACCCACTCATGATCCTGGCAAGCTTTTTGCAATTTCCGCTGCTGCTTGTCCGTTACAACCAGCCTTTCTACCACTTAATGATCCTGGATCTGCCCCTTCTGTTCTTTTCGTCAATCTCGGTGGTTCTTTTTTATGGCACGGCGGTCTGGTACCTGGACGAGAAGCGAACCCCTCGGCTGTTACATCTGCCACTGGTTATGGCCCTTGGCATTGGACTGGCATTTTCGAATGCCCGAGCTGTTCTCGAGGCTGTGCTAGGAGTAAAGACTGACTTCATTCGTACACCAAAGTATCGCGTCGAAGCCACCAACGACGAAACCTGGAAGCGCAAGAAGTACAAGCGAAAACGGGGTCTCCTGCCGCTATTGGAATTGAGCTTCTCGCTCTATTTCCTGCTGGCCATCATGTACTCGGCCCGATTGCGCATGTGGGGCACAATTCCTTTTCTTTTTCTATTTTTCTTTGGCTTCGGTTACATGGGGATGATGAGCCTGCTACAGACAGCCAGCGGCAAACGGTTTCTGTCTCTCTGGCGACCTTTGATGGCGAGGCGCACTTAAAGTGCAATCCCTGCTTCATTTTCCCCTTTCGGCTTGACAGCGTTCTGGGGGTTTCCCTATAGTTCGGTTTTCACGGTGATGCAGGCCATTGAGCTTGCAGACAAATAGAGATCATGCGACACGCTTGCACCTGTCATTGCCCGATTTGTTGCTGCTATCCGCAGCGCGATCGGGATGCCGTGTGCGGGCGTGAGAAGCTTATCTAGAAGCTCAAGCGTTCATTGGTACGGTGAAACCGGTCGCGATAAGAAGGTCGCGACCGGTTTTATTTTTGATCCATTACCTGACGTCAGCGAGATACAAGGGACATGACGACAGCAAGTCTATTGGCGCCACCTCAGCTCGCGGTGAAAGGCGACACGATCGAGTCAAACATCGGTAGCACGCCGTTGATTCACTTGCGCCGAGTTAGCCGCGAACTGCCGACCGGTGTGGTCGTTCTGGGGAAAGCGGAACACCTTAATCCCGGTGGCTCTGTCAAAGATCGCGCGGCTCTCGCAATGGTTCTGGAGGGTGAACGTAACGGTCAACTCCATGCCGGCATGACAATTCTTGATGCTACCAGCGGGAATACTGGAATCGCTTACGCAATGTTAGGGGCAGCCCGAGGTTATCCAGTCACGCTCTGTTTGCCAAAGAATGCCAGCCAGCCTCGAAAGCGAATCTTACGGCAGTTTGGTGTCGAAGTGATCGAAACGGATCCGCTGCTGGCGACGGATGGCGCCCAATTGGTAGCGCGGGAACTTTCAGAAAGGGAGCCCGATAAATATTTCTATCCAGATCAATACAATAACGAGGCAAATTGGCGGGCCCATTACGAGGGAACTGCGCGTGAACTTTGGAAGCAAACTGGCGGCGAGCTAACCCATTTCATCACCGGCTTGGGCACATCAGGAACCTTTATGGGCGTAGCGCGCCGGTTGAAGGAATTTAAATCCGGTATTCAGGCGATCTCTGTGCAACCTGATTCGCCCCTGCATGGCTTGGAAGGCTTGAAACATATGGCGAGCGCGATGGCGCCGGGAATTTATGATCCTACCCTGGCAGATGACGACGTCGAGGTTTCAACCGAAGATGCCCAAGATATGGTCCGTCGTCTCGCGACTGAGGAAGGGTTGCTGGTAGGGACAAGTTCCGGAGCCAACGTCTTTGCTGCGCTCCGTCTTGCCCAAACCCTCGAGGAAGGCTCAGTGGTAGTAACGGTTTTATGCGACGGGGGAGAGAGATACCTCGAATAAATTTCGTTCATGCTGCAACTATCGCTACAACACCTTGATGAGATCGCGGCGCACGGCGAGCGTGATTATCCACATGAATGTTGTGGTTTGATACTTGGTCAGCTCAAAGAAAACGGGACCAAGGTGGCACTCGAGACATTTCCCATCTCCAACGCGCGCGAGGATGAGGCAAAGCGCAATCGATTTCTGATTCGTCCCGAAGAGTTGCTGGGCGGGGAGCAGTATGCCAGGAAGAGGGAACTGGATGTAGTCGGATTTTATCACTCGCATCCCGATCATCCCGCCGTTCCCTCTGGATACGATCTTGAACACGCGTGGCCTGTGTACTCATATGTCATCGTTTCCGTTCGCGCAGGCCGGGCAAAGGAGAGTCGCTCCTGGACAATGGAAGCAGATCGTTCACGCTTTAATGAAGAAGAGATAGTGAAAGGAAATTAAACATGGCAATCACCACGGTTATACCCGCCGCTCTGCGTCAGTTTGCGGGTGGGAGTTCGAAGATTGAACTCGAAGCCTCGACAGCGGGAGAGGCCCTTAATCGTCTAACTGAACAGCATGGTGAGCTACGTCGCCACCTGTTTAACGATCAAGACGAACTGCGAAGTTTCGTAAATGTTTATGTGAACGATCAGGACATTCGCCACCAGGCGGGCGCCGAAACCCCACTCAAGGACGGCGATACCTTGATGATCGTGCCTTCAATCGCGGGTGGCGCCGCGGTCGAAACGGAGATCTCATCGCTGCCATCATTATCAAATGAGGAGATTGCTCGTTATAGCCGTCACCTGATAATGCCGGAAGTCGGTATGGAAGGACAGCGTCGGCTCAAAGCTGCTCGGGTGTTGATGATCGGAACAGGCGGATTGGGAGCGCCGCTTGGTCTATATTTGGCCGCCGCAGGGGTGGGGAGGCTTGGACTGGTTGATTTCGATCGTGTTGAGGCTTCAAATCTTCAGCGCCAGGTTATCCACGGCACGCGCGATGTAGGACGGCCCAAGATCGAATCGGCGCGTGATCGACTTCAGGATGTTAATCCTCATATTGATGTCGAGACGTACGAAACGCGGTTGACGAGTGAAAATGCGCTCAAGCTTTTTGCCGATTACGACATAATCGTTGATGGCACCGATAATTTTCCCACCCGCTATCTGGTAAACGATGCTTGTGTGCTCACAGGAAAGCCGAACGTTTACGGCTCAATCTTTCGCTTTGAAGGTCAGGCTAGCGTGTTCTGGGCCCAGCGTGGCGCTTGTTATCGGTGCTTGTACCCTGAACCGCCGCCGCCGGGATTAGTGCCCTCGTGCGCGGAAGGTGGAGTCCTGGGAGTTCTGCCGGGAATTGTCGGTGCGATCCAGGCAAATGAGACTATCAAGATTATTCTTGGCGCCGAAGATATCCTGGTCAATCGTCTCTTGTTATTCGATGCCTGGCAGATGAAGTTTCGCGAGTTGAAGCTGCGTAAGGATCCCAAATGCCCCGTCTGCGGTGAGGTGCCGACGATCAAAGAGTTGATCGATTACGAGGAGTTCTGTGGCCTCCGCGCTGAACCACAGCCAGCCAGCGATGAGCGAGAAGGTTCAGCCGAGATCACGGTCACGGAGTTGAGTCAACGGTTAAAGGGTAGGGAAGAAGTTCAAATCATCGACGTTCGTGAGCCACACGAGTACGAGATTGCCAGGATTCCCGGTACCCGGCTAATCCCGCTCGGTCAGGTGGTTAATCGCATGGGCGAGATCGATGCCTCTCAAGAGACCGTAATGCATTGCAAGGCCGGAGTGCGCAGTGCGAAAGCGATCGAGGCGTTGAAACAAGCCGGCTTTACTGGGCGATTAATAAATTTGCGTGGGGGCATCACAGCCTGGTCGGATGAAGTCGATCCGAGCGTGCCGAAGTATTGAGGTCGAACATTTCACCCACTCGACCTTGAGGGCATTTTGCTGGTGGGAGGTTGCTCTGCGTAAAGCCGATCTGCCGTCTGCTACTCGCTAGCCGAAAGCTTACGAATCCGGTCTTCAAGATCTTTCGCAATCTCGTCGGCACTGTCACTTGGGGAATAAACGACAGGCTTACTAATCGTCACAGCGATTGCGCCCGGTGGAGCGAAATGTTTTCCCTGTTGCGCCACTTCAAAAAGTCCATCGATGCGCACAGGGACTACGGGTATGTTTAGATCCTTCGTTAGTATGCCAATACCTGGTTTAAAGGTTTGCAAGGTTCCATCCGGTGAGCGGCGACCCTCGGGAAAAACTAATACGCTATACCCCTGATCAACCATTCTACCGGCGAAGGCGAAGCTGCGGCGAAAACCGCTGTGCCGTGGCATAGCGAACACGTTGAAGAAGAGGACTACAAGTGCATACTGAACGCGGTACCGTAACCGGGTGAACCACCCGGTTCCTTCAGGTGGATCGATCCATTCGCGCAGTATCTCGCCATCCATTGCGATAGACATGCGCGTCCGAAATCTCGCCGGCAGCGCCCAAAGTATCAGCCCATGGTCTACCATCGATAAGTGATTTGAGATGAAGAGTAAGGGTCCGGTCGTATTGCTCAGGTTCTCAATACCTTTTACCGATGCTCGTCCCATGACGCGCGTCAGGGGAAAGATAATCGCGTATAACAAACCCACACGCAGCCAGTTTAGTGGCCAGCGGTGAGGCCATTGTGGATAAGGGTACTTGTGTTTTAGTGGCCCCGGAACGACCGACGATGGAGTATCCCGCAGGCGGGAGGGCCGTGGAGCGCCGGAACTGATGAGACGCTCGACGTCTGCAACGGTCGTAGCCTCGTTGAAGTGGGCTTCATCGATTTCGACCTGAAAACGGTCCTCAATCGCGCTCAACAATTCCACGCGTCCCAGCGAATCAAGTCTGAGATCCGTAGCAAGCAATGCCGACGGTTCAAGCTCTCTTTTCGATTCCCGGCTGACGCGAGCGATCAGCTCTCCAAGCGGGCTGGACTGGGACGAAAATTCGGCTCGCGGCGAGGAATCTATGTTGACTCTTTCGCGCACGAGTGTTTTCTTTACCTTCTGTGTGGCCGTTCGCGGAAAGTCTTCATCCGGCCAGACAAACCAACGACGAACCTGCTGATGTTGATTCAGGGATTTGTTTGCCCTCTCAACCACCGCCCGCGGTTCCGCTTCCCGGTCTGCGAGAATGAGTACGGCGAGCGGTTCTGGACCATTCGGGCCTTCAACTCCGATCACTGTGCTTAGTCTTACTTCAGGCTGCCGATTCAAGATGAGTTCAATGTCTTCAGGGAAGACATTCATCCCAGCCGAAGTGACGATGACATCTTTCTTTCTGCCTTTGAAGAAAAGATTTCCTTCGCTGTCAAATTCACCCATGTCACCGGTGTGAAACCACCCACCGTCCTCGGTAGATCCCTGCGCTTCATCTTTCCAATATCCCGGCGAGACATTCTTCCCCCGAACGAGAATCTCGCCGTCTGCCGAAAGTTTCACCTCCTGCCCCGGCATGACTTTGCCAATTGAGCCTCGCCCTCGTTTGAATGGATGATTCACGCTTACGAGTGCGGCAGTTTCGGTCAGTCCATATCCCTGGATTACGGCGAATCCGAGCCGGCGCCAGAATTGATCCGTCTCGGGATTCAGGGTTGCACCCCCAACAATGAAAGCCCAGAATTTCAGGCCGAACCGCCAATGGACACTGCGAAAGGCCCACCAGCGCCGAGCGGCGTGCCAGTCCTTTGCAGCTTCGATCTTCCGGCGGAATTCTTCCAGCTTGCCCCGCGTCTCGTGATCCCTCTCAATCTTTTCACGCAACGAATCAAGAATGCGTGGTACACAAACAAGCACCGACACGCGCTCACGCTTAACAGTCTCAATAATTCGTGCCGGATTAAGCGAATCGCCAAAGACAACTGTGCCACCCAGAAGCTGAGGAATAAAGACCCCCATAAACTGTCCGAAGACGTGGCTCAGTGGCAGAAGATTCAGGAATCTGATTGGGTGAAACCAGCGCTCATACTTCAGATAGAGCTGAATCTCCTGTTCGAGAGGCATCAGGTTAGACATAAGGTTGCGGTTGGTGATTCGGGTCCCCTTTGGTTCGGCAGTGGTGCCTGAGGTAAACACGATCTCAATCACATCGTCTTCTGCGATAGAGGGAACGCGGGCTCCAGTACTTGCCGATTCAGAAGCAGTGTTGGCTGGTTTCTTAATCTCATCGAGCTTGAAGATGGAGAGGTCAAGATCGAACTGTTTGCTCGTTGTGGGGTCGAGAATAGCAAGCTTCGCCCCGACTTGATCCTGAATCCGCTTCACGAAGCTCCCGGCGCTCAGTACATCCAGGGGAACAACGGTAGCGCCGCGCAGGAGGCAGCCGAAGAAAGCTACCACCCATTCGGCACTGTTATCAGCCCAGAGCAGTACTCGGTCTCCTTGAATTATGTCCAACGCGGCAAGCTTGTGTGCGAATTGGTGCGCGGCGATAGCGGTTTCCTTGTATGTCCAACGGTACGTGCGCAGACCGCGACGGTGCGCGAATGCGATCTCGTCGCCGCGCCTAATGAAATCGTCCAAGTACTCGACGAGCAAAGACTTCATGAAACGTCTTGATTAATCGTAGATGTATCACGCCGCCAGTTCAAATCGGGCGCAAATGTCATATAGGTGATATCATGCGAAAAAACAGTTTGAGAGTTCTTAGCCTTTGCATCTGGTTTGACCAGTTCAAAGGCCCAGGATCGAAAAACGAAGGGAGTAAAGTAATGGCAATAAGAAAAGCCAGTGCTGTCTGGCAGGGAACAATTAAGGAGGGAAACGGTACAGTAAAGCTAGGAAGTGGCGCGTTTGAGGGTCCTTATTCCTTCGCTTCCCGGTTTGAGGAAGGTACAGGGACGAATCCGGAAGAGTTGATTGGCGCCGCCCACGCCGGGTGTTTTTCGATGGCGCTGGCGGCAGGCCTAACGAGAGCTGGGTTCAGCCCAAAACGAATTAGTACTACGGCCACTGTACATTTAGGCAAAGTAGGTGAAGCTTTTCGGATAACCGCCATTGACCTCAATACCGACGCAGAAGTGCCCGAAATCTCCGACGAAGCCTTTCGGGAACAAGCCGAATCTGCCAAGACGAACTGTCCGGTCTCACAGGCGCTTGCCGGAACGGAAATCAAGCTGGACGCGCGCCTCGTTAAGGGGGCAGCCGGCTAGATCTCGTGATTTTAGTGCTAGCGTAGTGTGCGAGAGCGCACACTACGTGCTATAGTCCCCCCGCATTAAGCAAGCTGACATCTGGATCGAGTTGTTTGGACTCCCTCCTCGTGCCATCGATTTCTGGTTCCCCTTTTCCTTTAAGACCTCGGTTTTAAAAATTAAGTCCGAAAGATCCAGGTATGAAGATCCTACTGTATAACCCTGATAACGGTGTCACTCGCAATTTTATGCCTCACTTGTGGATGTTTCTCCTTCAGGAACTGACCCCGCCCGGACATGAGGTCTTGCTGATCGACGGTAACGCGAAGCCGATGAATCGGGAGGAGCTTGTTCAGTTTGTGCGCGACGAGAAGATTGGCCTGGTCGGTATTGGCGCGATGACCAGAATGGTGGCGCGAGCATACCGGATGGCAGATGCGATCCGCGCAGCCGGCGTGCCCGTAGTCATGGGTGGTCCGCATGTAACGGAAGTTCCGGACGAAGCACTTGGGCGTGATGGTGGACAGCGCCATGCCGACGCTGTTGCCCTGGGAGAAGCCGATGAAACGTGGCCACTGATCGTAGAAGATGCCGCAGCGGGCAGGCTGAGAGAGATTTATGAACCGGTGGATAGCTCTGGAAAAGAGCGGAAGCCAAGCCTGCAACCATACCCAGCCATTCCTTGGGAGAAACTTGATCTCGATCAGTTTAACCTTGTCCCCGGCTTTGCGCAGCCGCTCTTGAAACGACATGGAAAGGGTTGGCGCACGTTTCATGTGATCCCAATCGAGTCAGGTCGCGGCTGTCCTTATGGGTGTGAGTTTTGCACTGTGACCGGATTTTTTGGCGACTCAATCCGATTTAGATCGAACGAAAGTGTTGTAGAAGAGCTTCTGCGGCTGAAGGCCCGGTCCCGGAAGGAAAGCGGACAGGTAGCAGTCTTTTTCATCGACGACAACTTTGCGATCAACATTAAGCGCACCAAGTCACTGCTGCGTGACATTATTGCGGCCGATGCACAATTACCCTGGATTGCCCAGATCAGTGCCAATCTGCTGCGAGACGAAGAACTGGTCGATCTGATTGCGGCTGCCGGTGGAAAATGGGTCTTCATCGGGATGGAATCGATAGATCCGGCTAATCTCGCTGACGTTAACAAGAATTTTAACAAGCCAGGCGAGTACGCGGCAGTGTTAGATCGGCTGGCCCGGCGTAATATTTACGCCATCACCTCATTTATTTTTGGCATGGACAACGACACGCCCGGAGTGGCAAACCGCACGCTTCAACAGATAGATACGTGGCCTCCGGTTGTGCCCGTTTTTGGACAACTCACGCCATTCCCAGCGACGCCGCTATATGACCGGTTGGCTGCGGCAGGGAGATTGACGCGGCCCAGGCACTGGATGGACTTCGCCCCTTTCATGATGGCCCACACGCCATTGAAGTTGACGATCGCCGAGGCTCGCGCCGAAGTTGATCGGGCCTGGAGCGAGTCGTATAGCGCCGAGAATAATGCGCGAGCGCTTAATTCAATTGGCGATCAACCGATTGAATATCGCGCAACGCATTTGATTGTGCGGCTCTTTTTTCGCGGCATCTATTTTCCGCAGATGAGCAAGTGGTCCTGGGTGAAGTTGATCGGAGAGAATCGACGGTCGATTTTAGGCTTGGCAAGAGAGGCTGTAGGCAAGTACCGAGCTGGTCGAAAGAAAAGGAAGCGCGCAGGCGTTGAAGTGGTGCCCACGGCTTTGCTGGGCAAAGAGAACTCGCCTTCACAGTTCAGAACCCGTTAAACCGAATCCTTCCATCCTCACCCCCAGTTCGGCTTCTGAGAAATTCTATAGGCGGTCGAGCATGATTTTGTAGCGAGTTGCTGCAAAGTCGATCTTGCCGCGCCGATAACCGGGGACCGTGACCCAGGAGCCTTCTTCAGCTTTTTCCAAGGGAATAAAGATGTAGCCGAGCGCGTTGGTCTTCAGCTCAATGGTTTCGACCTCACCCAACTTAATGCGCGCCGTCGTGTTGCCAATGGCGCGGTTGGTTTGCGCGTCAATTAGTTTGATGGCCCGCGAGCCGAGACTTGGACCATCGAAGACGTGGTTGGGAAGTAGCTCAGCAACCCAGACGCCTGTCGCATCCTTTGTGGCGTCGCGAGTCAGGTCGCGCCCCTCCTTGTGACTTGGGGTATTAATCGTGGTGACGTGTTGCACCATGCCTTTCGGCACGAGAACGTATCCTCGATCGTCGGTCTTTCCCTTCCAGGTGCGGTGATTAGTTGGGCAGGGAGGGCGAACGCATCTGACTCCATTGTCGCTCTGCACGTTGACTTCAGAATTTGCTATGACCTCACCTGAAACCGCATCAAGGAGCATCACCCTAATGGTTTCGCCCTTAACCTGTTGTATGGTGAGTTGCGAACCGGACTTTCTCAGGTCGGGACTGGTGGCCGTAGGGTACTGAGAAAAGAGCGTTGTTGCAGCCAGCGCGATTATCGGAAGCTGAATCATCTCCTTGCCTTTCGGAAGATCGGCGCTCCCACCTAAATTATGGTCGGGGCCCGTTTCTATCTATACGGATTAATTGGTTACTTCGGATTTACTGGCAGGCTTTTCCGTTTGCTCTTCGTTCTTACTTTCGAGCAGAACGGTCTTTCCATACCTTTGTAGCCGTGGGACAAAGCCTGCCGGCAGACCGAACTTCCGACGAGACTTTGACTCACGCGCAGTTTTGCTGGCGCGACTGAGTGGAGCAGGTGAGTGGGCGCATGCATCGCTGGTTGGTTTATTGTCAGAGGGGATCTCATCGGGAACGTAGAGTCCGGCGAGTGAATCGTCGGTATGGGCCAGGCACTGGCGGCAGGCAACGCGCAATTCTTCCGTCCCATCGAGCAAGCCTTCGGCCAACTGCTTCAGCGTCGCTTTGCCGTGGCGGACAGCTTCAAGCTTCTGGGCGTCAGTCATCTCGGCCCATAAATCATCGCCGCTGTCAGACTTCGACATTGCGGGGCGATTTTACTTTATTTTCCTCGGCGGCAACAGATTTTGTTATTGCGCGTGCTGACAGACTTGGAATCCTTCAAAATCAGAAAAGTTCGCGGTGGATATCGGCGATTAGTTCAGGTGGGACTTTAGGACGGCGGTCGTAGGACAAAAGCCCGTTAATCTCCTGCTCGATATCCGTTAACTGTGTATAGCAGAAGCCAGCGAGAAACTTTAGCGACGAAATTCCATCCATAAGATCGCGATACATCTCTAGGAACTGTTCAGGATCATTGAATGAACTATAAAACTGGTAGAGTAAATCGCGCTTATCTTCGGGAGTATCCTGCGGCAGAGTGAGGAATCCGCCAATCTCTGACAGGACGATTGGTTGACCGCGATATTTTGAGCCCCTGGCAAAAAGTGGCTTCTCCCCGATCCAAACCGTGGGCGGCAATTCTCCACTCCGCAACGTCTCACCGTACCGCTGTTGTAGTTGTGCTGATGTTGGCGTGTAGTCGTGGATTGCACAAATGTCGGTGGTGTCTGTATGTTCCCAGCCATCATTGTCAATAACCGGCCGCGTTGAATCGAGGCGACGCGTTACAGTAACCATCCTTTCGATAAAAGCATATTGCCCGGGATGTTCGTGCCCGAGGCCGGGAAAGCCCATGCTCTCGTTCACTGGTACCCAAGCGATAATGCAAGGATGGTTGTAATCGCGCCTGACTGCCCGCTCCCATTCCGCCGAAAGCCTTTCTTCCGCCTGAGGCGACCATTCGCGAGCATTTGGCATCTCCTCCCATACCAGCAAGCCCAAGCGATCGCACCAGTAAAGCCAACGAGGATCTTCAAGCTTCTGGTGTTTGCGAGCCCCGTTGAACCCGAACATTTTGATCCACCCAATGTCCGTTTGCAGTGCCTCATCCGAAGGGGCTGCAAGATAACTCTGGGGCCAGAATCCCTGATCCAGCACAAGCTTCAGGTATGTGGGTTTCCCATTCAACAGAAGCTTACCATCGCGAAGTTCAATACTACGCATTCCCACATATGACCTGACCTCATCCAATAATTCCTCACCGTCATAAAGACGAATGCGGAGATCGTAAAGGTGTGGCGATTCGGGGCTCCAAAGTTTGGCGTAAGGAATAGTCATCCTCAGGTGGCCCGTCGCGACCGCGGTCTTGTCCTCAGCACGAGCAACCACTCTTCCTTCTTCTGACACCTCAACTTCGATTCGCCATGCGCAGGATGGAGCGTGCAGGTACACAACCAGATCTACCTCATTGTGGTGAGCCAGTGTGGTGATGCGGAGCTCATCAATGCGGATAGACGGGACCGGCTCAAGCCAGACAGTCTGCCAGATACCTGTGGTGCAGTAGTAATCAATCCCTTCGGGCAAGCCTGTATATGATTGCTTACCCCGAGGTTGTTGAGGGTCCTGCCGATCTTCGACGCGGATCGTAAGACGGTTGGTCCCACTTTGAATGTACGGTGCGATGTCAAAGTCAAAAGGAACATGACCACCCTGATTGTGTCCAACCTCTTGCCCATTTACCCACACGGTACAGGCATAGTCGACCGCGCCGAAATGAAGCAGAAGATCCGAGCTGCGGCTCCATTCTTCGGGCACCTCAATTGATCGGGCGTACCAAACAACCTCATGAATATTCCTGTCGTTGATTCCCGAAAGCTCGGTTTGATACGGAAACGGAACTAAGATGCTATGCTCAAACTCGCGACCGTCGTGCCAGCCGTTTGAAAGTCCCTGGTCAGCGTCGTCAAACCTAAATCCACGACCTCGCTTCTCCTGCGACTTGGCGCGGGTGTTGGTCGCGTGAGCATAGCAAGGCCTATCTAGAGAGGATGCAGATCGAAGCAATCACCCCGCAACCGGAAGCCGTCGAAGCAAGAGGTACTCATTACATCTACATCTTTCGTCGAACGGCGAATGCAAATGAAGCAATCACGGTCGTAATCCACGTGCGACCTCAAGGCTTCGGCATGTTGTCCGGCGAGGTAGGTGTGGAGGGCGTAATAACATCGCTCAGTACTTACTGCTCCTTGCCTGAGTTCTTTAGGTGTCTGGTAGTCCCTTCCGTAACGCTGAAGCCGGTGGAAATAAATTCATTAGTATCCGCAGGACTCAAAAGCTGAGGGTTTTCCTCTACTGCAAGGATATTCTGCTCTCGCCGCTTCGCAATTTCTACCAGCTTTTTGCTCACAAAAAGACCGTTTATGATCAGAGCCAACCCAACCAGTATTGGAATCACTCCCGACACCCAGACTCGTCTTATGATCTCCGCTTCGCCTGATGAGACTTCCCCGCTGCTAATGATGCCCTGCATCAGGAAGTAAAGAAAAATCGTTACACCGATACCTGCGCAAGTGGTAATCACCCCAGCCTTAATCTCGTTGTAACGTTTCACTTCCGGCGTGATCCCTCGCTGCCGCTGGAGTTCTTCTTTCCTTCTCTTTTTTTCCTCCTCAGAAAGGAACATCTCTGCGAGCCAGGTTTTTCCCCAGTCAAACTTTTCCTCGTCCTCTCTTGTGTCAACAGCCTTGCGCACCGCGGACAGGTTCGCGGCGCACAATCTACAGAACTTCAGTTCTTCACCCTGATTAGCGCCACATCGTGGGCAGAACATATGCTGCTCCTCCAACAGTAGTCTTTTAGGAATACGTCTATTCCCAGGCGGGGGTTTCTATTTTTCGGAAAAAGGTCCTGTAGCCGAAGAGATCTTACGGCGCGACCGCCAAAGCACTCTCCAGGAGAACGCCCTTCTCCAAATGGCGCTCGTGAGTCGCATAACTGGCCGCGTGGGGGTCATGCGTAACCATCACTATCGTCTTCTTTAGTTCTAGGTTAAGAGTTGCAAGGATATTGAGAATCTCTTCGCCGGAACGCGCATCGAGATTACCCGTCGGTTCATCAGCCAGGATCAGATCCGGATCAGTAACAATCGCCCGCGCGATCGCTACGCGCTGCTCCTGTCCACCTGACAGTTGGCGAGGCTGATGGTGCATACGGTCGCTAAGCTCGACCAACTCGAGTGCGGTTTCAACATTTCGCCGGCGCTGCGCTTTCGAGAGCTTTGTCACGAGCAGGGGCAGCTCAACATTCTCAAATGCTGTCAGGACGGGAATGAGATTGAAGGTCTGAAAAATGTATCCGATATGGCTGTTTCGCCACTTAGCCAGCTCGCTCTCCTTTAGTTTTGCGAGATCAGTGCCCAGCACATAGACCTGTCCTTCAGTGCAGCGATCTATACCAGCCAGCAGACTCAAGAGAGTAGATTTTCCGGAACCACTTGGGCCCATGAGAGCTAAAAAGTCTGCTGACTCGATATCGAGGTTAATATGGTCAAGCGCAACCACCTCGAATCCATCACGGTCGAAACGTCTACTTACATCGCATACTTGTACGATAGGTCCAGTCACTGGTCTCTAAGCCTCACTCAGCTTTTCATCTATGGGTTCTTGATCTTGATGCGATCACCGTCAGCCAGCTTATCAGCCCCCGTTGTTGCGATTGCCTCGCCGCCACTCAAGCCCTCGAGGACGTGGTAAAAGCCGGCGGACTCTTCGCCGACTCGGATAGAGCGCAATTCTACTCTCCCGCCTTTGATTACAAACACAACCTCTTTTTCGTCCCTCCGGACGACGGCCTCTCTGGGGACCAGCACTCTGGAAACGGCCTGGCCTTCTCCGGCAGCGTCGGCGAGGAAGTTCACACGAACGTTCATTTCCGGACGCAGTTGTTCATCCGGATCCTCGACTTTGACTTTGACTTGCACGGTGGCCTTTGCGCGATTTGCCTCGGGAGCAATTTCGGCAATAAAGCCCGAATAGCGCAGCTTTGGAAAGGCTTCCGGAATTATTTCCGCTCGCTGTCCCATCTTCAAACGCGAAAAGTCTATTTGGCTAATATCTAACTCGATCCGGAGATCAGTCAGATCGGCAAGAGAGACGACGGAGGTGCGGGCGCCCGACTCGCCAAAAGCACTTGGAGTTACCATCTCGCCGCGCTCAACAATTCTTTGCAATATCGTGCCTGAAACCGGTGCTCTGATCTCAGTATCTGCGAGTTGAGTTTGAGCATAATCGAGCGCTGCCCTCATCTGTTGTACCTGGGCCTGGGCTACTCGGATCTCTTCCGAGCGTGGTCCAACGTCAGTCATATCACTCGATTGGCGCGCTGCTTCTAACACCGCCCGCGCCGAATCGCGTTGCGCCAGGGCCCGGTCCAGCTCAGCTTTGGACGCAACTCCCGCCTGAAAGAGTTTTTCAGTTCGTTCATACTCTGCTTCAGCATTTCGTAATGTTGCCTCCGCCTGAAGGACTCCGGCTCGGTCCTTCAGTTTCTCCTGTGGTCGCGAGCCCGACCGCAATTGATCGAGGCGAGCTTGGGCAGCAGCCAGATTGGCACGGGCTTGATTAACCTGAGCACGGAACTCGCTGTCCTCGAGACGGACCAATACCTGTCCTTGACTCACCAAGTCGCCCTTTTCAACACCAATCCAGTTCACGCGACCCATCACTTTGGCGCCGACGGCAATCCTGTGGTGCGGAACGACATAACCCGAAACGGACAGCACCGTAGCGCTTGGGGATCCTGCGTTGGTCTCGAGTTGGACCGTCGCTGCGGAAATAGTCTTAGGTGTTGAGAAGAAGAAAAAGTACGCCATCGCCACGAGCACGACTAAGGCACACAGTGCGAGCAAGAGCAGCTTTGGCGGACGATTGCCCTGCGCCGGCGAGCTGCTCGGAGAACGTTCAATCTTTAAACTCCGCAGCCGACTACTGAGGTCCTCTTGATCTCCCGGCGTCTTGGGGTTACTCACCATTTTCTATCCCTGGCTCCTGAAAAAACTCCGGAACTCTAGTTAAGTGTTACGAGGCACGCAATGCGTCGACAATTTTAAATCGCGAGGCCCGGAAGGATGGCAGAAGTGAACCAAACAAGCCAATCCCCAGACCAAAGATCAAAGCGGCCAACATCAGATCCGGGGTCACTCGGAAATTGAAGGCGATCTCGCTAAAGGTCGTAAAGTTGCTGGTGCCCGTCGAAACAAAGTTCAACGGAAGTGCAAGCAGTATACCAATCCCGACTCCGATAACCGCGATGCCGAGCGACTCCAGGATAAAAGCGGTAAGTATGCTGAGTCGCCCAAAACCAAGTACTCGGAGCGCGCCTATCTCTCTGGTCCGTCGCGCGACCGCTGCATACATTGTGTTCATTCCGGCAAAGGCAGCGCCTACCGCCATGATGAAAGAGATGAAAACACCGAGGCCCTTCAAAACGCCCGACGCTACGCCCTGTTGGTCCTCGTAGAATTGCCGTTCGGAAACAGCTTTCAACTGCAATCTCTGATCTTCCGT